>NZ_LGZA01000025.1:0-41852 GCF_001308005.1 Neisseria sp. 74A18 | reverse complement strand
GCAGCAGAACGTGCGGTTACTTCCAATACAAAATATTCAAGCAGTTTTCTTTGCAGACTCTTCTTTAACTTACAGTGGGTTATCTTCATTTTGGCAGCCTATCATGACTGCTAATCTACGTCAGCCCCTAATTTTTTCAGACGGCCCCGAACGGGAGGCACCGCTTGTGGATAAATTTGTCAAACCGCTCGCATTTATGGGAAAATCACGCGATTGGATTTTACGCAAAGGGCGACACAAAATGCTGGATAGAGAAGGATATCGCCCCAATGTCGGTATTATATTGACCAACGACCGCAACGAAGTGTTCTGGGGCAAACGGGTGCGCGAGCATTCGTGGCAGTTTCCGCAAGGCGGCATCAAGCCGGGCGAAAGCCCCGAAACGGCGATGTATCGGGAGCTTCTGGAAGAAGTCGGCCTGCTGCCGCACCACGTTAAGATACTCGGCCGCACGCGCGACTGGCTGCGCTACGACGTACCTACCCATTGGGTGCGACGGGAATGGCGCGGCTCGTACCGCGGGCAGAAGCAGATTTGGTATCTTCTGCGCTTGGTAGGCCGCGAAAGCGACGTGCATCTGCGCGCGACCAGCCACCCCGAATTCGACGGCTGGCGTTGGCATCAATATTGGGCACCGATAGACGAAGTGATTGATTTCAAACGCGGCGTGTACGAAGGCGCATTGAGCGAGCTTTCCCGCTTTTTGCGCGGCTTGGAAACGCTGGAAGAATTTACCCGCCGCCAATTGGAACTCAAATAATCCCTCCAAACGCTTTCAGGCCGTCTGAAAGCGTTTTTTATGTTCAGACGGCCTCACTGATTAAAACCTGCCACAAACATACCGCCCGCCATGACCCGCTCCGAACGCCTGCTCAACCTGTTGCAACTGCTGCGCAACCACCGCCTCCCCGTTACCGCCGACACACTGGCGGAAACGCTTTCCGTGAGCGTGCGCACCGTATACCGCGACATCGAAACCCTGTGCCGTCAGGGAGCAGATATACGCGGCGAGGCGGGTGTCGGTTTCATTCTCCACAAAGATTTTCTGCTGCCGCCGCTTTCGTTCAACGCCAACGAAATCGAAGCCCTCGTGCTCGGCATGCGTTGGGTACTGGCTTATACCGACAACGCATTGGCACAAGATGCCAAATCGGTGTTGGCGAAAGTACAGGCCGTGCTGCCGGAAAACATGGCGGATTTATTGGACAGCCAAGCCTTGTTTCCCGTTCGCGATCATGCGGAATACGGCGAACACGAGCAGCATGTTCTCAACACCATTCGCGCCGCCATCCGCAGCAACCGCAAACTCGAATTCGACTACACCGATGCCGAAAACCGCCCGAGCCGCCGCACCGTGTGGCCGTTTTCCATCGGCTATTTCGACGACGCACGGCTGGTGTCGGCTTGGTGCGAACTGCGGCAGGATTACCGCCATTTCCGTTCCGACCGCATCGGCAAGGCTGTGATCGGCGACATTTATCCCACCCCGCGCATGCTTTTGTTGGACGAATGGCGGCGCAGAGAAGGCATCGACCTGCACCCGTTCGATTTTTGAGGCCGTCTGAAACCCTGCTGACAAAAACTGACACGCGCCGCCCGTAAAATCTTTCTACCCTTCCCGATACTTGGAGAACGACATGAAAGACTTTACCCTCTACACCGTACCCCAATCACGCGGCGGCATGGCTTTGTGGATGCTTGAAGAATGCGGCGCCGATTACGATACCGTGGTGTTGTCTTACGACAGCGTCAAATCCCCCGACTATCTCGCCGTCAATCCGATGGGCAAAGTGCCTGCCTTGAAGCACCGCGGCCAAGTGCTGACCGAATCGGCCGCCATCGTTACCTACCTTGCCGAACAGTTTCCCGAAAAAAATCTGATTCCCGCCGCCGGCAGCGAAGAGCGCGGGCAATATTACCGCTGGCTCTTGTTTGCCGTTCATCTCGAATATGCCGGCGTGGACAAAATGCGCGGTTTGGAAAGCGATGAAAACATCCGCCGCGCCATCGGCTACGGCGACTTAAACACCGCCGTAAACACCTTGCGCCAACACCTCGACGGCCGCGAATATATGGTCGGCAACCACTTTACCGCGCTCGACCTTTACTACACCGGTTTGCTGGATTGGACGGTCAACCACACCGGCGCGCTGCCTGCCGATCCCGTGTTCACAAACTACATCAACCGCCACGCCCAACGTCCCGCGGCGGTGCGTGCTGGGGAATGAAATAGTTGATTTGCTGTCGAAACAGCTTGAGGTCGTCTGAAAGCGTTTTTTATTTTCAGACGGCCTCATCTGCTTCAATACCCGCGTTGCTTTTCCGATGCCGTCTGAACCCCGTTTAAATCATGTTAAAATCCCGCCCGATTGCAAGATTTTCTTATTTTTCAGACGGCCTGCCGCAAGAGGCCGTCTGAAACCGCTTAAACATTTGACTGCGTAACCCTCATGACCACACCCCAATACAGCGAATCCAGTATCACCGTCCTCAAAGGCTTGGAGCCGGTAAAAGAGCGACCGGGCATGTACACCCGCACCGACAGCCCCACCCACATCTGCCAAGAGGTGATCGACAACGCCGCCGACGAAGCGCTCGGCGGTTTTGCCGATGAAATCAAAGTGGAAATCCATGAAGACGGCTCGCTTTCCGTGCGCGACAACGGGCGCGGCATTCCGGTGGGGCTGCATCCGGTGGAAGGTTTGCCGGTGGTGGAGCTGGTGTTCACGCAGCTTCATGCGGGCGGTAAGTTCAACAAGAAAGACGGCGGCAGCGCGTATGCCTTTTCAGGCGGCCTGCACGGGGTGGGCGTATCGGTAACCAATGCGCTTTCCAAACGCCTCGAAGTGACCGTGAAGCGCGAAGGCAAAATCCACCGCATCGTGTTTGCGGGCGGCGCAGTGGTGGAGCCGCTGGCCGAAGTCGGCAAATGCGCAGTGAAAGACAGCGGCACCGAAGTGCGCGTGTGGCCGGACGGCAAATATTTTGAAAGCCCGCAATACAGCATCGCCGAACTCGAACGCCTGTTGCGCGCCAAAGCGGTGCTGCTGCCGGGCGTTACCGTGTCGCTCACCCGCCCCGTCAAAGGCCAGCCCGAGCCGCACGTGCAGACGTGGCATTACCCCAACGGCCTGAAAAGCTATCTGCTCGACTTAATCAGCGAAGCGCAGGAAGCCGTACCGGTGTTTGCTTCGGAAAACTATATTTCAGACGGCCACGACAGTGATTTCAGCACGGGCGAAGGCGCGGCGTTTGCGCTCACTTGGCTGGAAGAAGGTTCGTGCAACAGCGAAAGCTATGTGAACCTGATTCCCACCCCGCTCGGCGGCACGCACGAAGCAGGCTTGCGGCAGGCGGTGTTCCAAGCGGTGAACAACTTCATCAACCACCACAACCTGCTGCCGCGCGGCGTGAAAGTGCAGAGCGACGACGTGTTCGGCCGCGTGGCATTCGTGTTGTCCGCCCGCGTGCTCGACCCGCAATTCCAAGGCCAAACCAAAGACAAGCTCACCAACCGCGACGCGCTCAAGCTCGTCGCCGCCGTGTCGGGCGATCCGCTGGAATTATGGCTCAACCAAAACGTCGAGGCCGGTAAAAAAATCGCCGAACTCGCCATCAAGCAGGCGCAGGCGCGAATGCGTTCGGTGAAGAAAATCGAGAAGAAAAAAGGCAGCGGCGTGGCCGTGCTGCCCGGCAAGCTCACCGATTGCGAAAGCGAAGACATCCGCGAAAACGAACTCTTCTTAGTGGAAGGCGATTCGGCAGGCGGTTCGGCCAAACTAGCCCGCGACAAAGCCACCCAAGCCATTTTGCCCTTGCGCGGCAAAGTGTTGAACAGCTTTGAAGTGCATCAAGACCAACTGTTCGGCAATGCCGAAATCCACGACATCGCCGTCGCCATCGGCGTTGACCCGCACGGCGCGAACGACAACCCCGATTTAAGCGGCCTGCGCTACGGCAAAATCGCCATCCTTTCCGATGCCGACGTGGACGGCTCGCACATCCAAGTGCTGCTGCTCACCCTGTTTTACCGCCACTTCCCCAAACTGGTTTCAGACGGCCATATTTATGTCGCCCAACCGCCGCTGTTCCGCGTGGATGTCAACGCACAAGGCAAAAGCAAACCCGCGCGCAAATTCTACGCACTCGATCAGGGCGAATTGGACGGCATTTTGGAGCGGCTGCAAAAAGAAGGCGTGAAAGAAACCGCCTATTCCATCAGCCGCTTCAAAGGCTTGGGCGAGATGAACCCCGACCAGCTCAAAGACACCACCATGCACCCCGACACCCGCCGCCTGTTGCAGGTGCAGATTCCCGAAGCGGCGCACGAACAAACCCACAGCATTTTCGTCAAACTGATGGGCAAAGGCGAAGCCGCCAGCCGCCGCGCGTGGATGGAAGCCGAGGGCGATACGGCGGAAGTGGATATTTAAAGTTTTCGCCTTAATAAATAGAATCAGCTTTGATAAGCAAGCAGGCCGTCTGAAAAAAGGTTTTCAGACGGCCTTGTTTGTTGATTTACTCTCCAAAATTCAAGACTATTTCGAATGTTCAGCAAAAACACTCTGTAAATTCAATTAACAAATTTCTGTCTTCATTGTTGAGATTTTCTATTAAACTACTAAAGTAAACAGCTTGATTAATAACTTTTAAAGTTTTTTAAACGGATTTATAATTTAAAAATTGCTTTCCAGTTTTGGAGAAAACGTCTTTTTATTATCAATACAAGGGATTATTTAATATGCTATCAATATATTGCTTTTCTATATCTATAATTCATAAGTCATTTGAAAAAAAACATTTGAAATTTATTCAAACGGCTTACCTTAAAAAGGAAATACCGATATGAACCCAGTACGAATATTTATTTTGTCTGCGTTATCGGTTTTATTACTGAACGCTTGTGAAGAAGGTATGGGTGTCAATATCACTCTGAAGTCAAAAGATAAAGAAAAAGACGCTAGCTCTGCCGTATCGCTCGATATAGACGGAAAAGACGTTAAAGTAGGTACTTCTTCGGTAGAGTCGTTTGTGTCGGACGGTAAAAAGATTACGGTTGAATCAAATGATTCCGTTAAACTTAGCCCGAATGAAGCAGACCGTTCAAATAACCGCACTCGTGAACAGACTGCCGATTGGACGCCGCTGTTCCGCGCTTGGGAAAGCACAGGGTGTATAGATATGCCTTCCGAACCCGACCGTTTTTTCAACGGCTTAAGTTCAGGGGTTATCAATCTTCCATATCCTTATTCTGAATACGTTACTTCTGCAATCCATACGGAGCGCGACAAGGAATATGGGGAATATGAAACATATAAACTCGGCATTACGGGCGAATATTACGGCTTGCCTGTTAAAGAAGTATCCAGAACTGTGGGAATTGGAATGGGTGCCAACCAATATGCTTTAATATTAGACGTTCCGGTGGAAACAGCACGCCAAACCCTACAACGGGAAAAAGTAATATACCGTACTCAAGTTGACCCGTTGCTTGACCCCGATTTCGGTAAAGCAAGCATCATCGGAAACGGCGGGAAAACGGTTATCGTATGTGATGCTTCCATGTAAACAACCGTATGGTGGTAAACACACCGCAGGCCGTCTGAAAAATATTTTTCAGGCGGCCTGTATGCGTTTTTAAATTAAAAAACTTCATTCCGTATTGCCTGAATAAGCGGACATGAAAGAAATTTGTACAAAAGCACGCAACAGGGCTTGAATTTACCGTTTACAGCCTTATTTTGCCTTTCGTTCATACTGGAAAATGTTGGGCTTACCCTTCATGCACAACATTTCATTTTTTAACAGCCTGAATATTCAGGTATTTGTTTGACTATTTATGATATTGGAGCATACACATGACCATTCGTCCCTTACACGACCGCGTAGTTGTGAAACGCTTGGAAGCTGAAGAAAAAACCGCATCAGGCATCGTATTGCCGGGCGCGGCCGCCGAAAAACCCGACATGGGCGAAGTGATTGCCGTAGGTGCGGGCAAAGTCGGTAAAGACGGCCAACGCCGTGCGCTGGATGTGAAAGTTGGCGACAAAGTGATTTTCGGCAAATACAGCGGCCAAGCCGTTAAAGCCGACGGCGAAGAGCTGTTGGTAATGCGCGAAGAAGACATCTTCGGTATCGTGGAATAATCGACAAACAATCCCATTCAGGCCGTCTGAAACGGTTTCAGACGGCCTCGTAAAGCATTCATTATTTGGAGAATCAACATGGCAGCAAAAGACGTACAGTTCGGCGCAGACGTGCGCCAAAAAATGGTAAACGGTGTCAACGTATTGGCCAACGCCGTTAAAGTAACTTTAGGCCCGAAAGGCCGCAACGTCGTGGTAGACCGCGCATTCGGCGGCCCCCACATCACTAAAGACGGTGTTACCGTAGCCAAAGAAATCGAATTGAAAGACAAATTCGAAAACATGGGCGCGCAAATGGTGAAAGAGGTAGCCTCTAAAACCAACGACGTGGCCGGCGACGGTACGACTACCGCAACCGTTTTGGCACAAGCCATCGTAGCCGAAGGCATGAAATACGTTACCGCCGGTATGAACCCGACCGACCTGAAGCGCGGTATCGACAAAGCCGTGAACGCTTTGGTTGACGAGCTGAAAAACATTGCCAAACCTTGCGACACTTCTAAAGAAATCGCCCAAGTGGGTTCGATTTCTGCCAACTCAGACGAGCAAGTAGGCGCCATCATTGCCGAAGCGATGGAAAAAGTGGGCAAAGAAGGTGTGATTACCGTTGAAGACGGCAAATCATTGGAAAACGAATTGGACGTAGTAGAAGGTATGCAGTTCGACCGCGGCTACCTGTCTCCCTACTTCATCAACGATGCCGAAAAACAACTGGCTGCTTTGGATAACCCGTTTGTATTGCTGTTCGACAAAAAAATCAGCAACATCCGCGACCTGTTGCCGGTATTGGAGCAAATCGCCAAAACCAGCCGCCCGCTGCTGATTATTGCCGAAGACGTTGAAGGCGAAGCATTGGCCACTTTGGTGGTGAACAACTTGCGCGGCATTCTGAAAACCGTTGCCGTTAAAGCCCCGGGCTTCGGCGACCGTCGTAAAGCCATGTTGCAAGACATCGCCATTTTGACCGGCGGTACTGTGATTTCAGAAGAAGTCGGCTTGTCTTTGGAAAAAGCCACTTTAGAAGATTTAGGCCAAGCCAAACGCATCGAAATCGGTAAAGAAAACACCACCATTATCGACGGCTTCGGCGATGCAGCACAGATTGAGGCGCGCGTAGGCGAAATCCGCCAGCAAATCGAAGTAGCGACAAGCGATTACGACAAAGAAAAACTGCAAGAGCGCGTAGCCAAATTGGCCGGCGGTGTGGCGGTGATTAAAGTCGGCGCGGCTACCGAAGTGGAAATGAAAGAGAAGAAAGACCGCGTAGAAGATGCCTTGCATGCAACCCGCGCCGCCGTTGAAGAAGGCGTGGTAGCAGGCGGCGGCGTTGCTCTGCTGCGTGCCCGTGCCGCTTTGGAAAAAGTGGAAACTTCCAATGCCGATCAAGACGCAGGCGTGCAAATCGTATTGCGTGCCGTGGAATCTCCGCTGCGCCAAATCGTGAAAAACGCCGGCGGCGAGCCTTCTGTGGTTGTGAATAAAGTATTGGAAGGTAAAGGTAATTATGGTTACAACGCGGGTAACGACACTTACGGCGATATGCTGGAAATGGGTGTGCTGGATCCTGCCAAAGTAACCCGTTCAGCCTTGCAACATGCCGCTTCGATTGCCGGTTTGATGCTGACTACCGACTGCATGATTGCCGAAATCCCCGAAGACAAACCTGCTATGCCTGATATGGGCGGCATGGGTGGTATGGGCGGCATGGGCGGTATGATGTAAGAGGCCGTCTGAAAAAGCTTGACCAAACCAAATCCCGCATGCTCGGCATGTGGGATTTTTTTTATGTTGTCTGTTAGGGCATCAAGCCGTCTGAAAGCACGGCATGAACAATAGAGACCTTTACAATCTTTTTGATATGCCTGCACTCGCCACATTGCTACGCCTTGAACTGTATCTATATCGGAGAGTTCCGTAAAGGCATCAGTAATGTGTTGTATTTCTTTCTACTTTTATAGGAAAAAATAAGTGAAAACGAAATAGCCATGGTTTCCGGTAGTGCTGATTTGTGAAAATATGATAAAGCAATGTAGAATGCCGACATTCTATTTATCAGTTTAAAGAAAGATACTATATGAAAGGAATCATCCGTTTGGGTGATGCGACTACTCATGGCGGCAATGTCATCCAAGCCTCATCTCAAATGATTATTGACGGCAAACCGGCTGCTTTGGTCGGCGATATGGTGAGTTGCCCTGTGCCCGGGCATGGCGTAAATCCCATTATCGAAGGAAGCAGTTTTATGTCGTTTCAAGACAAAGCGGTAGCCGTTGAAGGGTGTAAGTGTGCTTGCGGCTGTGCATTGATCAGCAGTATGCCTTCTGTGGGGAGCGACTGATGGATTGGCCGATTCCCGATATTCCCGAAGTGGTGAAGTTGGAAAAATACCGTTTCGATAAGCCTTTATTCTGGTTTTTAGGGCTGTTTGTTTTATTTTTGCTGTGTGTGCCGCTTGTATTGTCTTTATGGCAGGGCAGACCTTATTCATTACTGTTTTGGTGTTTGTTGTTCGGTGTGCCTGTGTTGGTGTGGGGAAGTATACGGCTGATGTTTTTTTCTTGGGAATACAGCCGAAAAAGTCAGTTTGATGCCTGGGAAGTAGAAAAAAACAGAATCCGCCAGCATTGGCAAAATTGGGCTCAAAAAAGTATAGCTGTGGTTGGCTCCGGTATCTATTTGCCCGAAAGCTTAAACATATCCGATATTATGGTTCAACAGGGGGAGTTGAGAAAAGGCAGCCCCGCCGTATTTGACCGTGCGGATAAGGAAAACGAGGAAATTAGGGAAGACATTTTCAGAGGTTTTGTTGAATTTATTGAGAGCACTTTAGCGGTTCTGCCTTATAAGGAATTAACCGTTTATTTGGATTCTGCATCTGAATATTCAAGAAGTGATGATTTTCAAGCTCTTTCTGATTATTTGAATAGTGGCGGTACTTTAGGAGATGTACAAACCGAAGTCGGTTTGTTGGAAAACGGTGCAGATGCCTTAGGTGATTGGATTCAAAATTCATCTGAAAAATTGATTGTGGTTCTATCTTTAGCATTAAATGATGATGAGGAAAATGCTCTGCCTGAAAGTGCAGCGTGGTTTGCATTGGTATCTAAACAATCTGCCGAGAAGCAACAGGCCGGTATTCAAGGCTATGTATCCAGACAGATCGGATTAAGCTATGACGATGATGAGGCCTTGGGCGAGTTGGTCAGAAAAAAATATGCACCTTACGCATTAAAAGGAAAAGAGCCCGGTGCCATGTGGTTGGGTAATATTGCTTCCGATAAACTGCCGGTTCTGTTTGAAAATCTTTACGGAGCAGGGTTGAGCTTTTGGAAGGGAAAAAACAGCATAGATGTTTTTACGGTTGACCGTTATTTTGACGAAGCGGCCAATACCTATTGGTTGGCATTGTGGTTTGCTCTCAACAGCGACACATCGGGCAAAGACATTTTATGGTTGGCCGGCCATGAACAAGGCGCATATTTAGGGCTGATTTCTTTTCCAAATAATGTGTAATCAATTATATCCGGAATATAAAACTAAGTTGTGGTAAAAAGGTTTCAGTAGTTCAATCACGCCAATATCATAAAAATACCGCTTAACATAAACTAATTGATTTTTTCATGCGTGTTGAATAATCTTACGGCTGCGAGGAAAGTTTTTAATCGTTTGTCGTATTGATAAATGGTTGAATAAGCTTGTCTATTAAAGGAATTTTAATAAAGACATTCAAAAAAGGAATCGCAAGATTCCTTTTTTATTTCAGTTTAGTTTTACTCTTGTTGGATTTTTTGGAAATTAAAAATCATGAGACCACTTTTTCTGGGTTTAATCTTGCTTGCTATCAGCATTCTTTCAGGATGCTTGGTTTTCTTTTTCGGAGCCAAAATCGGCCTCGAGGGCTCAATGCAAAAAACAGTTGTTTGGGTATGTTTGGTATTGATAGCCTCATTAATTTTTTTAATGCCGATGGCCATCCGTTATGTGTGGTCCGGCTGGTCGGGAAGATATTCGGGAGCAAGAAAATTAATCACAGAAGAGTTACAAGATGAGTCTTCAGAGTCAATCCGCCTGCTCGGTAATGCGCAACGGTGGGAGCAATTGCAACAGATTTATACTTTGACTACCCAATATAAAAACCACAGAAAACCTTGGATATTCGTTGACGGCTCCGATGAAGTGGTTTTGCAGGCTTTCCCTGAAATTAAACATCACTTATGGGTAGAAAGCCATGCTGCCTTTTGGATTGATATTCATGCACCGGAGCCGCTTGAAGGGTGGGGTGGCCTGCGTGGTAAAGGCGTGCAGCCCGCGGAAGGTATAGTGTATTTATCCAATGACATGAATGAAGCGGAAAATTTTGCCGGAAGCATCAAAACGTTTATGGATAAACTGGGCTGGCTGTTACCAGTAAACATGGTTTATGTGGATAGAAGCAATCAAAATGCCCAACCTTTTTCTATTACTCACAATGTTTTGGAATCGAAACAGGAAAACATTCAGAAAGATTTAGAGAAATTTGCTTTTGAACTATCCGGAATGGGTACTTTTTCGATAGAAGAGCGCCACACATCAGTTGCACCGGCTTTGTTGTCGCAAAAATTGCAGGCTTCAAACGGCATGATTGCGGAAAAACTGTTCTTGAATAAACAAGAAATGGGTAAAACAGACAGTTTGAATACGGTTGCTTTTGTTTATTCAAGGCAACAAGACATGTTGCCCGATTTGATTTATCAGTCTTTTAACAGCATTGTAGGCTTTAACAAAGCCAAAAAGTTGAAATGGACTCAACCGGATAAAATTTATGGCGGATTAAGTGTTTTGGCGGTTTTGGCTGCAACGGGCTTCTCGGTGGCTGCCTACAACAGCCATCAAGATATGGCTGCATTGCAACAGAGCATCGTGCAGTTAAAAGAAAACCCCTCTTCTCTCAATAATCTGGCCGGTTTGATTGATCTGCAAAAACAGATTGTTCATCTTGAAGAGAAAAAATCTACCGTATCAGGAAAAGCACTTGCCGCTGTGGGCTATGATCATTCCCAAGAATTGCTGGATACAGCTTATCTTGAATACGGAAAAGCCGTTAAGGGAGTTGTGGTTGCACCTGTACTGCAGAAATGGACCGAGCATCTGTCTTACTTGGATGAATATTCCAAAACCAATACACATGATAGTGAAGAGTTTTACAATATTCTCAAGGCCTATTTAATGGTAACCGACAGAATAGACAAAGTTGATGCACCATTTCTTGCTTCACATATGCTTCTGATTTTTGATGGATATTTGTCGAAAAGCGAGCAGGTTAAAGAAGTGGTTGCCTTTTTTACACAACGGCTTCCCCAGCAACAGCATTGGATTTCGCCGAGCGATCGCGGCTTGGTAGATAACAGCCGTCAGATTTTGGCTGAATGGATTGGTGATGTACAAACAGAAGAACATGTTTATCGCAAAATTTTGGAAGAAGGAATCCAAAAATTTCCAAGTGTCTCTTTGGCTGAGATTCTGAAAAGAGATATTCAGAACGAATGGATGGTTTCAAAAAAACTGCCGGGTATTTTCACCCCTGAAGCATGGCGTAAATATATTCAACCGGCTTTTGAAGCGGCAGCTAAGAACAATCATGCTGATGATTGGGTATTGGCTGGTAAACTGCCTTCTTCTGAAGTGAATGAGATTGCAATTAATGGTTTGAAAGAAAAGTATTTTTCTGAATATGCATCGGCTTGGTTTGATGTGCTTAACAGTATTTCATGGGTTGGCCGTAACAAGAGTTTGGAAGCTGTTAATCAATTGCATGTTTATGCCGATCCTCAGCGTTCACCTTTGGTAGCTCTGATGGGGGTTATTAAAGAAAACAGCATGATTGATGCGAAAAGAATCCCAATCAATCAAGCGGTGCTCGCTAAAGCCGAGAAAGTTGCCGTAGCAAGAATATCAACCCGTAACCGCCAGTTGGCTTCTGCGGCATTGGAAAGCCAGTCGGAAAGAGTCAATGCTGTTCAAGATCAAGTGCAGGACTACATACAGGGGCCGTTATACGATAAATTTTCGACCTTGTTGCAATTGGTGGATGCCGGAGTGAACCCCAAAAGTGATTTGAGTTTGCAACGCTATTTGGAAAAAGTAACCGCTACCAAGCAAAGATTGATCCAGATTGTAGGCTCATCCGATAGCGGGGGGGCTGCCCGTATAGCCGTCCAAGGAGTTATGTCGGGTGAAGAAAATGAGTTTACCGATGGTTTGCAATATGCACGTTTGGTTGAAGCAGGTGTCGGCGATAAATTGCTTGCCTTTGCAAACAATGTTTTTGTTAAACCTTTCCATGTTTCATGGGGAAGTTTGTCGGGGGCTGCGCAAGAAAATATCAATTCTATGTGGCATCAGAATATCATGTCTGCCGTTGAAGCAGATATGGCCGGTAAATATCCGTTGAGTGCAAGTGAGATTGAAGTGGCTATCCCGGTGCTTGCTAAGTATTTCGAGCCGAATAAAGGAAATTTTGATCAATTTATTCAATCACAATTAAAAGGTATTCTCACCAAGCAAGGGCATCGTTGGGTCGAAGTTCCCGGTCAGGAATTTAGAGTCAATAAAGATTTCCTGAATCAGATTAATAAGATTGGTCAGGTTTCAAATGATTTGTTTGTAAACGGAGAGGCCGGTTACACCTTTGAGTTAAAACCGGCTCCGACTGCGGGCGTCACTTCATTCACTTTAATGCTCGACGGACAGTCATTGAATTACTTTAACCAAGAAGCGGAGTGGAAAGCTTTCAGATGGCCCGGCGATATGGCTGCCTCAGGAGCGTATATTACTTGGGAGAGCGATGCTTCCGGCATCAGAAAAAATATTGAATTCAATGGCCGTTTCGGATTCATCCGATTATTGGATAAGGCTAGGGTAACGCCGATTGATAATGGAACTTATCTGGTTGAGTCGGAAGTGGATCATAATCTTGCCGTTCGCTTCTATATCCGTACCAATACAGGTAAAGGGCCTTTGGGTTTGCTTGAGATGAGAAACATACGCATTCCGAGCCGGATTTTTGAGGTTTCTTCAAAATGATTGTTCCGGATTGGATTAAATCGGTTTTGGGGGACAATCCAAGTTCACAGGCTGAAGAGAGATTGGGGGCTTGGGCAGGCTGGCTGGCTCCTATTTCCGAAGAAGCGCCGGCCGGTAGTGATGTTAGCTACGATGATAACTTTGAAACAGTTAAATCGGAGTTGGCAAAATTAAGCGGGATAGATGTCGAGCTCATTATCCGTTTAAGCCAACAGTTGCTCAAAGAGCAGGCAAAGGATCTGCGCGTAGGAGCTTACTATGCTTACGCCAAGCTGCGTTATGAAGGCTTGCCGGGGTTTTCAGACGGCCTCGAATTGATATGCGGTTTGATCAAGTCATTCGATTCTGACGTTTGGCCCAAGAAACCCCAGCAAAGATATACGGCTTTATCTTGGCTAATGGGCAACAGAACGCTCGATATTTTAGATACGTTGGAGATTAATGATAGAGAGATTTTCAATCGAACATTATCTTCGCTTATTTACTTGCAAAACTTGTGTATGGGCTGGGAAGAAAATGCTCGGCCGGGTTTCGGAGCTATTTTAGAGAAGCTTGAGCAGGCGTCTTTCCGATTCAATAGAGAAACTCCAAACGTTTCAAATGCACAAAAAGCGGAAGAAGGTGACTCTGCTGAGCAACACGCCCAAGTACCCAGCACAGGAGAAAAACAGACACAAATAACACTGCCGTCTGAAACAACAGCGATTAGCTCCAGCAAAATGTTGCTGGATCAAACCCGGGTAATAGCTGTGTTTTTGAGGCAGCAGGAATACGGTTATTGGTCGGCATTTAAAATGGTTAGGGCTGTACGTTGGGGTACTTTAACCAGCAGCCCGCCAGCGGTTGATTCAAAAACACGTTTGAAAGCTCCGAGAACCGATGTTGTAGCTGCCTTGCAAAGGTTAGACAAAGAAGAAAATTGGTTAGATCTGCTGGAAAAGGTTGAAGCGGCTTTTTTAGAGGGCGCAAATCATTATTGGCTTGATTTGCAATACTATGCATGGAAAGCCCAAACTGCTTTAGGCGGTGTTTATGTTAGTCAGACAGCCTCTTTTTTAGCGGATTTTGCTGCTTTTTTGGAAAGATGCAGCGGGTTGTCAGGATTGCTCTTTGATAACGGTATGGCCTTTGCGTCCGATAATGTATTGGAATGGTTGGAGAAACAAGTATTCAAACCAAGCTATGTCAATAGTGCGCAACCATTGGCTCAAGTGATGGAAAGTGCCGTTACAACCGAAAACAACCAATATGATGAAGCGGTAGTGATTGCAGAGGCGTCAGGTATTGAGGCTGCTATGGCATGGCTGTCTGACCACCCCCAGCTTCAACACGGAAAATTTTTATGCCGTAAGCTTTTTTGGATGGCAAAATTGGCCGATGCTTATCAGAAAACCGAATGGTCGTTATATCTGTTGGATAGGGCTGCGGAAGAAATGCAAAGCATGGCCGTAGAAGTTTGGGATAAAGAGTTTGCATTCGATTTGTATAACCTGCAATGCAGTTTTTTACAGGCGAAAGTAAAGCGTAAAGACATGCAGCACGAAAAAAATAAAATCATGGAGCAAATTTCCGATCTTCAAAACAGATTGATCAAAATTGATGCCGCAAAAGCTTTAGCTACCTTGTATTAGGTTACGGATATGTCAGACCCTACCTTAAAATATTTTGAAGAAGAGATGCGTTATCTGCGGGAAGCCGGTTTGGAGTTTTCTAAGTCTTATCCCGACCGCGCAGCGCTGTTGAATATAAATCGTTTGGGAACAAGAGACCCTTATGTAGAGCGCTTGTTTGAAGGATTTGCATTTTTAACAGGCCGTATCCAGCAAAAATTGGATGACGATTTGCCTGAGCTGACGGAAAGCTTGGTAAATATGTTGTGGCCGCATTATTTAAGAATGATTCCTTCGTTAACCGTGCTGGAATTCCAACCTGATTTTAAAACATTGCAAGGTAATCAAACTGTTGCCAAAGGAGTTCCTATCCAATCCGAAGCCGTGAGTATGGAGGATAGGCAAACCCGTTGTATATATCGAACCACCAATGATGTTCTTCTGACACCGCTAAGAATTTTATACAGCACGTTGGATCATGATCTTAACGGTCGCAGCATCATCCGCATACAGTTTAAGTTCGGTGAGCAGATGCAGAGACAGCAATTGGATATTTCCAAATTACGGTTATACATATCGGCTGAGGAACCGGTAGCATTTGCATTACGCCATGCTTTGTTACATAACGTGGATGGCGTAGGTTTGAATTTCAATGGGCATAAATTTTTCCCTGATCACCGTATCACATTCAAATCGGTAGGATTTGGCCCACAAGATAGGTTATGGAATAAAGAGTATAACAGTTTTTCGGGCTATCAAATGCTTTTGGAATACTTTTGTTTCAAGCAGAAATTCTTTTTTATAGATTTGGAAGGCATTAATTTTGAAGATATTCCGGAATCTGCTTCAGAGTTTTCCTTAGATGTAGTGTTGTCTAAAAATTATCCGGTAGAGCTAAAGTTTGATGCGGATGCCTTAAGGCTGCACTGTACGCCTGCTATTAATCTTTTCGAGATGGAAGCAGAGCCGGTAAGGGTTGACCACTTGAATCATGAGTATGTGATAAAGCCTTTGCTTCACGACAGTATGAACGTTGAAATATATTCGGTTGATGCGGTAGACGCGTTTAATCATCATAACGGTGCCCGCTACCAATATGTTCCCTTTTCATCTTTCCAGCATCGGGGCGGTTTAATGAAATACGATGCTCCCGAGCGTTATTTCCATACTAGGGTTAAGCAGGGCGTGGGGGGTAAATACGAAACCTATTTAATGTTGGGCGGACATTCTTGGGAAAAGCAAAATCCTTTGCCGTTTGAAACATTGTCTTTGAAAGTAACCGGCACCAATGGAAAAATTCCCCGCAAAACATTAAGGGAAACACAAATCAGAGACACATCTTCAGGTATTCCCAACATTAGTCAGGTTAGGAATCTGCTGACGCCTACACTATCATGTTATCCGCCTACGGAAGATAGGTTTCAATGGCGTATCTTGTCCCATCTTGCTCCTAACTATTTGTCGTTAATGAACAAAGATACTTTAAAAGGTGCGCTGGCTATATACGATTGGACAGAAGACGAGCTCAATAAACGAAAAATAAACGGCATTTTGGATGTTGCCCATCAGCAAGTTAGAAGGCTTGATAAAGGTGCCGTTCAGCGCGGCGTACACATTACGCTTACGCTGGATGAAGATGCTTTTGAGGGAGATGCAGAGATTTATCTGTTTGGAGAATTACTTAACGAATTTTTTGCCATGTATGCAGATTTAAATCTTTTCACCCGTTTTACGATCAAATCGCTGCCCTCGGGAAAACAATATAAATGGAAAGACAGCAAAGCCACTACCGTTCGGTTTTAAACACGGCTAACTTAGCGGCAGAAGACAATAAAGAAAAGAAAGAGCAAGCCAGTTGGGAAATACCGAATCCCGAAAGAGTATTTCAAAGAAATACCGATAACCTATTTTGCAGCATTCTCGGGCAGAACATAGTTGATGCCGCGGAAAAAATGAATTTTTTCCAATTTTGTTATTTGTTGGAAAAAATGAGCGGAGATGATTCAGACGGCCTCCATCAACATATCAGGTTCCGAAGAGTTAAATCTTTGGCGTTTCCTGCAGGAGAAATTGCAGCCGTAGATACGGAGTCATCTTCAATACCTTCGGTTTATACCACTTTTCTCGGTTTATACGGGGTAGATTCGATATTGCCGGAGTATTTTTTAAATGATATTGCTACCGGAAAAGAAGGATCCGCAAGCCTTGCCGAATTTTTAGATATTTTCAACCACCGAATCAGTGAGTTGTTTTATCAGGCTTGGAAAAAATACCGTTACCCTTTTCAGTTTTTAATTGGAGGTAAAGACAAAACCTCATTAACCTTGCTTCATTTGATAGGGCAAAGTTTAAAAGAAAACAGTAAAGATTTACTCCAACCTTTATTGGATAGCAAGATTTTAGGTTTATTGGGTGTGTTCCACCAGCGTACACGCACGGCAGACGGAATCAAAAGCATCGTGAACTATATTTCTCCGTTTTCAATCGTGGAAGTATCTGAATTTCAGCCCCAATGGATCAATATTGGAAATGATAACAAGTTGAGTAAGGGTGCATTAAAGCTTGATGGAGGAAGTGCAGTAGTCGGGAGTAGGTTTAAAGATTGTAATCATATGATTCATATAGATATTGCACCTTCTTCGTATAAAGATATGGAAGATTTGCTGCCCGGGCAGGATTTACACCGCCAATTAATGGATTTGCTGAAAATTTATTTGGGATACCAAACTGATGCGGCCATATATTTGAATATGAAACGCGAATGGATAGGCCAGACGCGGCTGGGCGGAACACAAATGCTGAAAATCAACACGGGCTTGGGGGCTGCTAAAGAGGATAAGCGCATCAAAATCGGCCACTATACATGCTGATAGAATGTTGATATCCGATTATATGAAATATTGGTATTGCCGGAAAATGCTCCGCTTGCTTGTGACAAACATGACGTTTTTCTGACGATATATACTGTGATTGTGGTGTAAAAACAACTATATATTGCAAAATAAAATACCAAACGCTTTGGAATAAAGGGCTTAAAGGTTGTGTCGGTTTATGTTAAGCAACAGAAGTGTTAAAAAATTATCATCATACGTTAAGCGGCCGAGTCTTGAGCTAAAATATCCGGCTGTTGTTTGCTTAATTAGCTATTGCATCTCCGAATGATAATATAAGCAAACGTTTTACCACTCATTAATTTAAATAATTCAATAACGGGTTAAACCATGAAAGCAAAGCTTAACTTCAAGAAATATACTCAAATCGTTATGTATGGCCTGCTGTTGGCAGGCCTTACCGGCTGCGGTGCATGGCAAACTGTTAAAGACGGAACAGTAAAAACATCCAGCAGTATATTTTTTAGCAAACTCAAAGTGTTAAAGCTGGATATTATTGCACGCCATGGTGTGAACCAAACGGAGAGGGGGCAATCGTTATCTACGGTAGTCAGAATTTACCAACTCAAAGACAATCAAAGCTTTGATGCTGCTGCTTATCGTGATTTGTTGAATCAAGATACTGTTTTATTAGGTGATAATCTGTTGGCCAGCAAGCAGCTGACATTTCGGCCCGGAGAGGCTATCAGCGTAGATGAAGAAATTCATCCGGATACCAAGTATGTTGGTCTTGTGGCGTTCTTTAACCGCGCGGATGACAGCCAAACTTGGAAGGTTCTTATTCCCAAGAAAAAATTCTCCAACAAAAAAGCCTTGGTCATTGAGCTGAAAGAAGTTGGCCTATACATGCAAGACGGAAAGAAAGCCGATAAATAAATGGAAGCCGGCCTGTATGAAAAGTTGACCGGCTATTATTCAGACGGCCAAAGAATGGAAGATTTGCCTGACAGTTTGCAGCTGGTAAAAAGCGTATTAGACAATATGCAGCGTATTCTCAATACGCGCAGCGGAGCGTTAAAGCATATTCCTGATTACGGTATTCCTGATCTCAGTATGGTCTATAAAAATCTTCCTTCAAGTGCTAAAGACTTGCGCAGCCATATGTATGCCACATTGCTTAAATACGAGCCGCGCTTGACCGGATTGGATATTAAACTGACCGAATCTAAAGATAATTTGATGATTTTGTGTTATCAGTTGGAGTGCAGAATTGAAAAAGTAGGTTCGGTTGTGATTGATACTTATTTTATGCCCGAAGGCGTGGTTAATGTGCGGCAAACCAAGCGTTGAGCAAAATATGTGAATGATTGAAAAGTGATCTGTTATCAATAAATAAGGTTGTGGAAAGTTTTATTACGATGAATAATCGCTGAAGCTGCATAAGGTGCTTCAGCGATTTATTTTTGTCTGTTAATGCAATATTGACTTTATTCTTAGAAAAACCTTTGCAAAATTCCTATGGTTAATCAACTTAAGAAAGAGTAAATAAATCATACTCGGGCTTGAGCCGAGCGCAATGTAATTGTTACCGAAATTAAGTTAGTTTGGCTATATGGCTTGCCGTGCTGTGGGTGTGTGTGTGGTGTTGGAAAAGGTCGGGTTATTTACACTTTTTATACCAAACAGCTTTTGTTTTTTGCAGGAATGATGGTTTCGTGATTTTTGAGTATTCTCTAGAACGATGCGGCTTCGCCGTGCCTTTCGGCATTCTTGACAACCCTCAAAAATCCCAAAATGGGTCTGCATGCAAAAAACGGAAAGTGTAAACAACGCTAGAATTTCCTACAAGATGGATCGGGCTGGGCTTGGTTACAGCCGGTGTGCTGGTGTTGGCTTTGAAACATTAACGTGGAAGCTCAAGCCGATAATGTTGTCTTACAGCACTTTATCTGCTCTTGATGGCTTTGTTTCAATATAGTCAGCCAACTTAATTCCACCACGGTATTGCTCGCATTAGCTCAAAGAGAACGATCGGCTATATATCAAAATGACGGCCGTCTGAAAATATGTTTTTCAGACGGCCTTGATGATGCGGCCACGGTTTGCGTTTTCTTGTTAATGATGGCCGGGCGACGAACCGAAAGGCGGTTTGGCCAGCCAGATAACGGCAATCATCGCAATGAATAAAAGGCTTGAAACCCAAAAAATTTCATTGGAACCCATGATAAAACCCTGTTGCGTAATGGCGCGGGTAATGCTTTCCAGGCTTTGCTGTGAAGACATGCCTGTTTGGGCAAGGTTTTCTACTGCAAGGTGGGTTTCGGTTGAATAAGGGGTAATGTGTTCCGTGAGCCTGGTGTGGTGCAAGCCTTCTCTTCGCTCCCACATGGTGGTAACGACCGATACGCCGACCCCGCCCATAAATACCCTTAAAAAATTCGATAAACTGCTGGCAGAGGCAATTTGCGGCCCCTGCATCCGCGATAGGGTAATGGTGGTGAGGGGGAGGAAGAACATGGCCACACCTAATCCTTGCCAAAATTGCGGCCAAATTACGTTCGACATATCCATGCCGGTGTAAAAGTTGGTGCGCCAGTAAAAAGTACAGGCAAAAACCAAAAAGCTTGCGGTAACCAGCCAACGCATATCGATGCGGTGGCCGAATTTTCCGATAATCGGCGACAGCAAAATAGGCAGAAATCCTACCGGTGCGGCAACCAGCCCGGCCCAGGTTGCGGTGTAGCCTAAGTTGGTTTGCAATACCAAAGGCAGCAAGGTAAGCGTGCCCATATAAAGCATGAAGCCCAGCGAAGTGGCGATAACGCCTACGGTGAAGTTGCGGTCTTTAAACAGCGATAAATCAACAATCGGGTGCTTTTCTCCCCATTCCCACACGATGAAATAAGTGAGGCAAACAACCGCGATAACGGCAAGAATGATGATTTCTGCCGATGCGAACCAATCCAGCTCTTTGCCGCGGTCGAGCATCATCTGTAAAGCACCCACACCGATAACCATCAAGGCCAAGCCTGTGTAATCTATGGGCGTTTTTTTGATTTCCGTTTCTCTCGCGCCCAGCTGCCTCCATGCGATCCAGGCCGCTGCAATGCCTACGGGTATATTGATGAAGAAAATCCAGCCCCAATGCCAGTTATCGGAAATCCAACCGCCCAAAATCGGCCCCAGCACCGGCGCAACCACAACCGTCATCGCCCAAAGTGCGAGGGCGAGTGTGCGTTTTTCCGGCGGATAAGAGGCCATCAGCAGGCTTTGGGACAAGGGAATCAGCGGGCCGGACACGAAGCCCTGCAACACTCTGAAAAATACCAACAAGGGCAAGTTGGGAGCGATGCCGCACAGCCATGAGGTAATAACAAAGCCGATAACCGCAGTCAGAAAAATTTTCACTTCGCCAAAGCGTTTGGCGAGAAAGCCGGTGAGCGGCACGGAAATGGCATTTGCTACGGCAAACGAGGTAATCACCCATGTGCCTTGGGTGGTTGCCGCGCCTAAGTCTCCGGCGATAACGGGAACGACAACGTTGGCGATGGTGGTGTCGAGCACTTCCATAAACACCGCCAAACTTAGGGCCAGCGTTACCCATACCAAACTGGCGCCTTTTAAGGGAGGGTGGGTCATCATTTCATAACTTCCATGGCGGATCAGGTTGCGTAAGGTTCAAAACATCTTGAAGTCTGTGCAAACATCTGCGGCGTGCTGCTTAGTGTTAAAAATGCGTTGATTGATTATATTGTAATCGTATGCTTTTTAAGCGAAACCTGAATCCAATGTTGTACATGATTGTGAAAATATGCTGACAACGAGGCCGTCTGAACAGGCTATTCAGACGGCCTCATGGACATGAATGCCGACCATGCCGGCACTACTTGGCATATTTTTCGAAAATCTGCTCAATTAAGGCATCGGCGGCCGACCAATCCACGGCATCCGCTTCTGCGGCAGAAACCTGTTTGTCGGCTGCCTCTGCCATGGTTTTGCCGTTGCCACTGTTGGCGGTATCCACTTTTACCGACATCGACAAACCCACGCGCAAGGGATTGGCTTTTAATTCTTGCGGATTGAGGCTGATGCGCACGGGAACACGCTGAACGACTTTAATCCAGTTGCCGGTGGCGTTTTGCGGCGGCAACAGTGAAAACGCACTGCCCGTACCCGCCGACAAACCCATGACTTTACCGTGATAAACCACGCGGCTGCCGTATAAATCGGCGGTCATGGTAACCGGTTGGCCGATGCGCATTTTACGCAATTGAACCTCTTTAAAGTTGGCATCAACCCACAAATTGTTTAACGGTACGACCGCCATCAACAAAGCACCCGGTGCGATGCGTTGGCCGACCTGAATATTGCGTTTGGCAATTTGCCCCGCCATCGGCGCACGGATTTGGGTGCGCTGTAAATTCAACCAAGCATCTTTGATGTGGCTGATGGCCGTCTGAACGGCAGGTTGCTGGCGGAGGGGAATGTTTTTGCCCAGCAGGGCTTGTGCGGAATCTGCTTCGGCTTCTACGGCTTTCAAAGCGGCTTGAGCCTGTACGACGGCGGCGCGTGCATGGCTGAGTTCTTCGCCTGATACGGCATCGGTTCCCTCCAAGCTTTCGCGGCGGCGCAAGTCGGCCTGTGCTTTAGCCAATTCTGCTTTGCGGATGAGAACTTGGGCTTTTGCTTGGGAAGTTGCGGCGGTTTGCCGTTTGTTTTGGCGGATGGCTTGAATCAGTTCGTTTTGCGCGCGGTCATATTCCAGCTGGAAATCGGTATCGTCCAGCACGACCAGCACATCGCCTTTTTTGACGATGTCGGTGTCGTCAACCGCTACGCGCCGCACCGTGCCGCCGATTTGCGGGGTAATCTGCACCAAATGGCCGGCTACATAAGCATCATCGGTTTTTTCTTCGTGCTGCCACACCAAAAAATAAACCAGTGCAAAGCCCAATGCCAATACGATAAAAAACAGCGTAACCAGAGTGAGATTACGCTTACGGCGGGACAACTGGCGCCGTCTGTTTATATTGTCAGCAATATTTTGCGGAGTATCCATCATCCCGTTCCTGATTTTTGAGCCGATAAGCATTTCAGACGGCCTGTTGCGTCTTGATGCTGCCCCAACAATTTTTCTTTTTAAACAGTTAACTTTTAGAAAGTTATTGATATGGAATCACTATAAAAAGTGTGGGTATTTTATCTCCCAGTCATTTAATCAGGCAAGTGACTGTATTGGTATGGATTAAAGTGTTTAAAGGTATATGAGTTGGATAGAAAAGCCGTAAAAAAACTCAAGTATTGGGTCTTTACCACCGTTATTTGCGGCGTATTGCTGCGTTATATGCTGCTTTGAACTGTATAGGCACTAGAGAATTGTGCAAAGGTTTCAGGCCGTCTGAAAAATTTGCCGGAACATGTGTTTCAGACGGCCTGACGCTCAAGCGTGCAATTCACGGCTACCATAAGCAGGATGGGGAAAAATAGTGTAACAACGCTTGCGGTTCAGCCGAAGGAGCATGGGGAACAACACCCAGCAGCGGCGCGGGAATACGTGCCTTTAATGTGGCAAGGTAGTCTTCAAAGCGGTGGGGAGCCGCATCGACACAGTTGGCTACCCAACCGGCTAAGGGTAAGCCTGCTTGCAAAACGGCGCGTACAGTCAGCATGGCATGGTTGATGCAGCCGAGTTTCATGCCCACAATCACAATAACCGGCAGTTTTTCTGCTGCCACCCAATCTGCGAAATCTACTTGACTGCCCAACGGTGTAAACCAGCCGCCAGCGCCTTCAACCAATATCCAGTCGCCTTGTTGCTTTAAAGCGGCCAAGCCGTTGCTTAATACTTGCGGATGAATGTCCACATCTTCGTCGACGGCGGCCAAGTGCGGTGCGGTGGCTTCGCGAAAGGTGTAACAGTTATGGGCGGTATAAGGCAGGCAGACATTCGAGGCCGTTTGCAGGCTCAACACATCGGCGTTACAGCCGGTGCTGTCGGCTTCGGAAGCCACGGGTTTGAAGCCGATGGCTTTTTTTCCGTTTAGGGCGGCGGCGCGCAGAAGTAGGGTGGAGCAGAGGGTTTTGCCGATTCCGGTGTCGGTGCCGGTAACAAAGTAAACACGAGGTTGCATTAATTTCAGACGGCCTCTAGGCAATATCGGAAGTTCAGGATTATATAGTAAGAGACCTTCGCAAAGGTTTCTGCCTGTATTTGAAAATGCAGATTTCGTATCAAAGACTTCCCCCATCCAGACACGGGTACGATAAAAAAACGACCCGGATTGACCGGGCCGTCTGAAAAAAAGATTAATGCAGCTCGCCGCTCTTGCGTTTGGCTTTAAAGTCTTGTGTTTCTTTCACAATCACGCCGGAAAGCAGAATCAATGCAATCAAGTTCGGAATCGCCATCAAACCGTTGAAGGTGTCTGCTGCCAGCCATACCAAATCCAAGCTCGCTACCGTACCGATCATGACCGTGGCAACATAAATCACGCGGTAAACATTGGCAAAACTGTCGCCAAACACATACGCCGCACATTTTTCACCATAGTAGCACCAGCCTAAAATAGTGGAGTAGGCGAAGAAAATCAGGCCGATGGTCACTACCCAACCCCCGGGGCCGGGGAGCAGTTGGTCGAACGTGGTGGTGGTCAGCGCAGCACCGGTAATTTCAGGTTTGACAAATACACCGTCTGCCCCAATTAAGCCCATGACCAAAATAATGCCGGTGATCGAACAAACGATGATGGTATCCAAGAACGTGCCGGTCATCGATACCAATGCCTGACGGACAGGATGGTCGGTTTTGGCAGCTGCCGCAGCAATAGGCGCCGAACCCATACCCGCTTCGTTAGAAAACACCCCGCGTGCCACACCGTAGCGGATAACGCTGCCGAGTGCGCCGCCGGCCACGGCTTGGCCGGTGAAAGCATCGGTCAAAATCAGTTTCACGGCGGGAATCACCAGCTCGAAGTTCATTAAAATAACCACAATACCGCCGGTTACATACAATACGGCCATTAAAGGCACAATCAGCGAAGAGGCGGTGGCGATGCTTCGGATACCCCCCAATACCACAATGGCGGTCAGGATAGTTAATGCAATGCCCGTGTAGAGCGGGTCGATGTTAAAACTGGTTTGAACGGCTTGTGCCACAGAATTCGATTGTACCGAGCTGCCGATGCCGAAAGATGCAACAGTACCGAACAAAGCAAAAGCATAAGCCAGCCATTTCCATTTGCTGCCTAAGCCACGCTCAATGTAATACATCGGTCCGCCGGACATTTCGCCTTTTTTGTTGGTTACACGGTATTTAACGGCCAACACGCCTTCGCCGTATTTGGTGGCCATGCCGAAAATGGCGGTGATCCACATCCAAAACACCGCGCCCGGCCCGCCTGCAACCACTGCGGTGGCAACACCGGCAATGTTACCTGTTCCGATGGTGGCGGAGAGGGCGGTCATCAAAGCACCGAAATGGGAAATGTCTCCGTCGTGATCGCTGCCGTCTTCTCTTTTGCGGTGCGGCATAAAGGCTTGCTTAAGCGCATAGCCCAACATGCTGAATTGCAAACCTTTTAGCATAACGGTTAGCAATATGCCCGTGCCAACGAGCAATACCAGCATAGCAGGCCCCCAAACCCAGCCGCCTACCGTATCGAAAAAGTTTTTCAAGGCATCCATATTTGCTCCTGATTGTTAACATTTTGTTCTAGTTTGCACATTTCAGCACAAGGCGTAAAGAATTGCAAGCAGGGGTTAAGCCCTTTCAAAGCTTGCTTGAGGCTTGCCGGACGAATAAAAATATTACTTTGGCAAGCAAGAACGAGAGTGCCATGTGGCGTTCGTTTTGAAAACGACAAGCCGAAACCCTTGCAAAACTGCCATCTGTTGCGTATTTTTGCGTTGTGCGGCTTATACAACCGTTTTGTTTGAGCTAAGGTGTATCAACGCTGCAGTAAAAGTGAAGTTGATTGGCTATGATTGTTGCACTTGTTGCACTGCTACTCTTGAAATGTATCTACACTTGGGGTTTCGCAAAGGTAACAGGCCGTCTGAAATATTCAGACGGCCTGTTTGGGCTGTCGGATGATGCAACAGAATAACCGGATTAGATTGATAGCTCATGTATTGGGAATGCTTTAAATGGGTCGGTTTAGTCCTTGCGGAGTAGCGGCTTTGTTACAGTTGTTTCAAACCCGTCGCAGCGTGCCAAACAACATGGCATCACTACACAGCCGTAGAGTTTTTTTAATGCACGACCACGTCGGCCCGCAGATCGAATTTCGGAATCGGCACAGAAAAGCGTTCGCCGTAGCTGTCTTCAAATTCGTAACTGCCTTCCATGCAGCCCCACGGAGTATTGAGATGGGCACCGCTACTGTAATAGTAGTGTTCGCCGGGATAGAGTACGGGCTGTTCGCCAACCACGCCTACGCCGGATACTTTTTCCACTTCTCCGTGCGCGTCTGTAATACGCCAATGGCGGTTGCGTAGGGTAATCACTTCATCGCTGTGGTTGTGAATAGTGATGTCGTAGCTGAACACATATTTGTCTTTGGCGATATTGCTTTGTTCTGCCAAAAAGCTGGGTTCTACAATAATTTCAATTTCATCCATATTTTTATTTCCATGTATTCAGACGGCCTTATATCAGCCATGCTCCGATTTTGAGTGCCCATACAGTAAAAACGGCAGCCACTATGTCGTCAAGCATAATACCCAGCCCGCCATGTAAGCGCGCATCAAGCCATTTTATCGGCCAAGGTTTAACTGCATCAAAAAAACGGAACACTAAAAACGCAGCCAACCACCATGTCCACTTGAACGGTACGAACGCCAAAACCGTCATCATGGCAACGATTTCATCCCACACGATGCCGCCGTAGTCGTGTATGCCCAGTTCACGTTCGGTTTGGCTGCAAATCCGTATGCCCCAGACGAACAATATCGCACAAAATGCCGCCAACCACCACCCTGAGATACCGATTAAATGCAAGATAAATGCAATCGGTAAAGCAGGTAAAGTACCGAATGTGCCGGGTGCGAACGGAGCGAGACCGCTGCCGAAACCAAACCCTAAAAAACACACGGGCCGTGCTTTCAGCCATGCCAAATCCGGTTTGAAGTTAGCCAAAATGATCAAAACCTAAAGTAGTTAAAGTTATGGTATTGCCGTTTGAATCTAAAATGTTCAGACGGCCGCTGTCGTTGATTTTACCGATGCGGGTAACGGTTGTTCCACAGGCATTCCCTGCTTCTATCACGGCATGTCTGCACGCTTGCGGGGCGGTAAACAATAATTCGTAGTCGTCGCCGCCGGCAAAGATGTAATCATACAGTAAAGATGGATCCAATAGTTTGCGCAGTTCGGGCAAAGTAGGAACAGAATCTGCATAAATTTCTGCACCGACGCCGGAAGCTTTTAAAATGTGTCCCATATCTTGCGCCAGGCCGTCTGAAATATCTTGGGCTGCATGGGCAAATGAAAGCAAGGCCTTGCCTAATTCAACCCTCGGCGTGGGGCGTAAACGGATTTTTTCGCATAAAGCAAAAGTTTCATCGGGCAGCTGTATTTTCCGCCAATGATGATTTAAAGCAGCTGCGGCCAAACCGATTCTTCCGGAAACCCAAATATCATCACCAATACGCGCGGCATCACGTCTTAATGCTTTTCCCGAAGGCAGCTCTCCGATTATTGTAACATTGAATACCAAATCACCTTTAGTGGTGTCTCCCCCAATCAAAGTTATACCAAATCGTTTTGCTAAGGCAAACATACTGTCACAAAATGCCGTGAGCCAGTTTTTGTCTAATTGAGGTAGCCCCGCGCTTAACAGAACCCATCTAGGAGTCGCTCCCATGGCTGCCATATCAGAGATATTTACAGCCAAAATCTTGTGAGCTAGGTCTTCAGGACAAACATCGCCAAAGAAATGCCGATCCTTAAGCAGCATATCGCTGCTGAAACATAAGTCCCATCCCGGGCGAGGGCGGATAATGGCAGCATCGTCGCCAATGCCCAGTAATACATCTGTATCGGTTGGTTGGGTAAATAAATAATTTTTGATGAAGTCGAATTCTTTCATGGCTGATAAAGACCGGCTGGTATAGCCAATCCGCTTAATTTTTAATACAAGACAGCAAGATGCGGACAGTACAGGTACGAAACCGATTCTGTTGGCGCTTCAGCGGTTCGCCCAATCGCTCTCTTTGGGATAAGGCGCAGCAACACCGTAGTAAAAGTTAAGTGGATTGGCTATAGATATATTGAAAATAATGCATCGAATATATCTTATAGCAAATAAACTTTATTTCTGCTACGGCGTTACTGCACTGTATCAAAAATAAGTTTATTCGCTATATTTCTTGGCATGTTTTCTAAGCAAAAGAAAACCCCGCATAAAGCGGGGTTCAGAGTAAATTTCTGTCGTAAAAAATTACGGACGGGTGTAGCCGTGATATTTAGAAGCAGGGCCGGGAATCCAACCGCCTTCAGTAGCAGGGCGCTCGCCTTCAACATGGCCGGGAGCTACTTGTTTGGTAACCAAAGTGCGGATCTTAACATCTACACGACGGTCAGGTTCGATACACGCAATCAGAGCAGCACGTTTTTGAGCTTTAGATACTTTTTTGCCCAAGTTGGCTACTTCTGCTTCACAAGAAGCAGTCATGCGTGCTTGAGATTCGCCCAAACCTACAGCAGAAATCTTGCCAGAAGAAACGCCACGGCTAACCAAGTAGTTGGCCACAACATTGGCACGACGTTCAGACAGATTTTGGTTGTATTCGTCTGAACCCATGAAGTCGGTGTGACCTTCAACGCGTACAGCTTCAACATTGGTGTTGCTCAAGCGTTGCGCCAAGCCGTTCAGAGTTTCGGCAGCTTCAGGACGGAGATTGTCTTTGTCGAAACCGAACAATGTTTTAGCAGATAAAGAAACGGTTTCATCGGCATATTGAGGAGCGGTAGATACGGCTACGGCATCGTTACACTCAATACGGCCTTGAGTTTCTTTGTTGAAATAGGTATTTTTCCAGCACTCGCCGTAGTTGTTGCGTACAACAGTTTGTTGGCGGTCTACGGTGTAACCGTGTTTGGTATGCGGTTCGCTGGCCATTGCGGTGCCTGAAGCCACCAATGCAACGAACAAGGCGCTTAATTTCAGCTGTTTGGTCATTTTATTCCCTCATCAAAGATTGTTATGCAGCGGTTAAAGTTTGCTTATCCGCTGCAAATCACCAAATATACAGGCCACTGTTGTAAAACGGCGGCAAATCGGATATATCAGTTTGCACTATAAAGAAGCTGGGGGCAAACTGTCAATAGCACGACGCCGGCACACAACGGCAAAGACCCGCTTCCTGTTCATAAATCATGCCGAAAAATCAATCTTGTGTCATTTATTTATCGATAAATCAGGAAGTAGGGTAATTAGTAGTTGTACAAAAGATACACAAACATATCCGAAAGAATATGGCCCGTTGATATAATTAAAAGATTGTTTATTAAAAAACAAAAGCTTTACTGTGCATTTTTATGTGATAGGACAGATTTTGTTAAAGTATGCTACATTCTGGTTGGATTGTCGTACATAGCCCACAAATTTCTATCTCATTATTAATTAATATTTATATGAAGTTACAGCAATTACGTTATGCTCTTGAAGTTTCTCGTCATAATTTGAACGTATCGGAGGCGGCAGAAGCGTTGTTTACTTCGCAGCCGGGTATATCCAAGCAAATCCGCTTATTGGAGGAGGAGCTCGGCATTCAAATTTTTATACGCAGCGGGAAACGGGTGGTTTCCGTTTCTCAGCCGGGTAAAGCAGTTTTGGAGTTGGCAGAGCGTATTTTGCGTGATGTGCAGAATATCAAAAATATCGGTCATGAATTCACCGATCAGGATAGTGGTTCGTTAACTATCGCCACTACCCATACGCAAGCAAGGTATGCCTTGCCTAAGGTGGTATCGGAATTTGTGAAAAAATACCCTAAGGTTAAACTCAGTATCAAACAAGGTAATCCATCGGCCATTTCTCAAATGGTTGTCAGCGGCGAGGCTGATTTTGCTATCGCAACAGAATCTTTGGAAGAAGGTGATGAATTGCGGAAATTATCTTGTTCCGAGTGGACTCATGCGGTTTTGGTGCCTGACCATCATCCTTTGTTGGAATGTATGAATCCGCTTAGTTTGTCGGATTTGGCCCGCTTTCCTTTGGTAACCTATGAATTTGCGATAAATAATAACAGCAATATTTCCCGTGCATTCTATAAAGCTCGACTGGATATGCCTTCTGTTGCATTGTCTTCTGCGGATACCGATGTTTTGAAAACTTATGTGAGATTGGGTTTGGGCGTAGGTTTGATGGCGAAAATGGCTTACGACAAACAATTGGATCGGGATTTGCATCTTATTGATGCTTCTCATTTATTTGAACCCTCCCAAACTTATATCGCTTTACGCCCTGATACATATTTGCGTGGTTATACTTATGATTTTATTAATTTATTTGCACCGGGCTTGAATAGGGAGAGAATTGATAAAATCTTGTATCAACCGGTGGAAGAAGATTTTTCGATATAGGCGATATGGGTATGAATGATGATTTTATTTCAGTATTGTTGTGAATGAAAAGAGAAGTAATGCTTGAAGAAGAGTAATTTTTAACGTTTGGATGGTAGGTGTACTGCCAGTGTGAGACCTTTGCAAAACTCCCAAATGCGGATGCAGTTCAAGGCGTAGCAGCACAGCGAGTGCAGACATATCATATAGATAGGCAAACGAGCGAGCAGCGCACAACGCAGAAATGCGCCGCAGATGGGAGTTTTGCAAAGGTCTCAGTGTGTGATTGCAATACATTTGCTGCCCAAAAGAAAAATCCCTGTTTGTAAACAGGGATTTTTGATAATGTAAACGTAAATAAGTAATAGGAATTAACGTTTTGAGAATTGTTTTGCGCGACGTGCTTTGCGCAGACCCGGTTTTTTACGTTCAACTTCACGTGCATCGCGGGTAACAAAGCCGGCTTGAGATAATGCAGATTTCAAGGCTGCATCGTAATCAATCAAGGCACGGGTAATGCCGTGGCGGATAGCACCGGATTGGCCGGTTTCGCCGCCGCCGGTTACATTTACTTTAATGTCGAAAGATTCGGCATTTTCAGTCAGAACCAAAGGCTGGCGTACGACCATGCGGCTGGTTTCGCGGGCGAAAAATTCGTCAACAGGGCGGCCGTTTACGATGATTTGGCCGGTACCTTTTTGCAGAAATACACGAGCCACTGAACTTTTGCGGCGGCCGGTGCCGTAGTAATATTTACCGTTCATGTGGTGTCCTTAGATATCTAAAACTTTGGGTTGTTGTGCAGCATGGCCGTGCTCTGAGCCGGCGTATACTTTCAGTTTTTTGATCATGGCATAGCCCAAGGGGCCTTTGGGCAACATGCCTTTAACGGCTTTTTCCAAAACGCGCTCAGGGAATTTTTCTTGCATTTCGGTAAAGTTGCGCTCGTAGATGCCGCCGGGGAAACCTGAGTGACGGTAATATTTTTTGTCTAAAGCTTTATTACCGGTTACGCGCAGTTTGTCTGCGTTGATGACGATAATGTAGTCGCCGGTATCAACGTGCGGGGTGTATTCGGGCTTATGTTTGCCGCGCAGGCGACGGGCGATTTCTGCGGCAACGCGACCCAATACTTTATCTTGGGCGTCAACCACAAACCACTCGCGCTTTACTTCATGCGGCTTGGCTGAAAAGGTTTTCATAAGGGGTAATCCAGATAGATATAGAAAGCTGCCGATTTTATAGATGATTCGGAAGTCTGTCAATCTGATTTGAGTTGCTTGGGAAAATACGTTGAAGACTTTAGAATGAAAGCTGAATGGTGTTGTATTGGTTGCTGTTTCTGTGTGCTTGAGTGTGGCTTGAGTTGAATGGTTTGTGAGAGTTTATGTGTTTGGTTGTTGATTTTTTATCAGGAGAAAAAATGCCGCCTAACGGCAGCATTTTGTTTTGGAGAATCCCCGCTGGTGTCGTTTAGGCTGAATCCGCTTGAACCTTGCTGACAAGGCGGTCACCACGGGCAGTTTCGGGTGCATCTGTAAAGACGCTCGCGCCCACTGCATCTCCCGGCAACCTAAAGCGAACGTATTGGTTCAAAGGAATGTATGCCTTCGCGAACACCGCAGGGAAAAAGCTTTTGGCTTGCTATGCCGTTTTGGATAAAACTTTATCGCAAGCATTAATCATGTCTGTTATTTTACGCTCAAAATCGCCGATTGCCAAATCATCTTTCATCGACATTTTTAGGAGGTCGTGAACGACGTTGAGTGCGGCCATGATGACGATTTTGTCGGTTTCGACGATGCGGCCGGTTTGTTTGATGGTGTCAAACTTTTGGTTCAGCATGTTGACGGCTTGCAGAAGGGTGTTTTTTTCTTCTGACGGTGTGCCGATGGTAAATGAGCGGCCCATGATGTCGAGGCTGACTTGTTCGATACTCATTGTCGGGTATCCTTATTTATTGGTTTGCTTCGGGTTCTTGCGGCAGGCGTGCCAGCAGTTTGCGGAGGTGTTCGGCGCTGGCATTCAATGCGTCGCGGTATTTTTGGTTTTCGGCGGTAAGATCGTCGATTTTATTTTGCATTTCGTCGGTAACGGTTTGAATGCGGTTCTGCATTTCGTTTTTGAGGTTGCTCATTTGTACCATGAGGGCTTCGCTCAATTCGTCGACGGCAGCTTGGTGTTCGTTTTTTTGCTGTTCTTGTGCCATTTGGTGTCGGGCTATTTCGCTTTTCAGGCGGGCGATTTCTTCTTGATGGCGTTTGTTTTCGCCCAGCTGGGTTTCGAATTTCTGTACCAGCTGGTAAACATTGATTTCGAGTTTTTCCAGAGATTGATTCATGTTGTGTACCGCTCGGTTGATATGGGGGCAAGCATAGTAGGGATGGATGGGACTGTCAAATAAGGCCGTCTGAACGTGATGTTTTTCAGACGGCCTGATATGTGACGGGTAAGTAAAGGGTTATTCGAAGCGGGTTTCGCGTTCCATTAACCGTTCGACAACTTGGCGGGCATTGAGTTCTTTTCGGAGCAGCTGGAGCAGGGTGTGGGTAATCGGCATGTCGATTTGGTATGTGCAGGCGGTGTTGAATACTTCTTCAATGGTGCTGACGCCTTCGGATACGTGGCCGATTTCTTTTAATACTTGGTGGAGTTCTTTGCCTTCTGCCAAGCCTAAGCCGACTCGGCGGTTGCGTGAAAGTGCGCCGGTGCAGGTAAGAATCAGGTCGCCGATGCCGGCCAGCCCCATCATGGTTTTGGGTTGTGCGCCCATGGCGACGGCAAGGCGGGTGATTTCGGCGAGACCGCGTGTGACGAGGGCGGCGCGGGCGTTGAGTCCGTATTCGAGGCCGTCTGAAATGCCGGTGGCGATGGCCATGATGTTTTTGACGGCACCGCCTACGGCTACGCCGATGATGTCTTCACTGCCGTAAAGGCGCAATACGTTGCTGTTCAGACGGCCTATCAGTTCCTCTGTCCATTCTTTGTTTTCCGAAGCCAACACAACGGCACAAGGCAGTTGTTTGGCCAATTCTTGGGCAAAGCTTGGGCCGGATAAGACGCCGATTTTGGTGTTGTCGGGTACGACTTCTTTAACGACTTGGAAGGTGAGCAGGCCGGTGTCTTGTTCGAAGCCTTTGCAGGCTGTAAGGATGGGCAGGTGTCCGGCGTTGTGTTCGACTAAAAGTTTGACGCTGTCGCGCAACCCTGCAACGGAGGTAACGATTAATACCAGTTCGGTGTTTTTCAGGGCTTCTTGTAAGTCGGTATGGACGCTGAGGGTGTCGGGAAAGGAAAAGCCCGGAAGGTAGCGTTTGTTTTCTTGGTCTTGCCGAAGGGTTTGCATGTGTTCGGCATTGCGCGACCATAACGAAATACGGTGGCCGTGTTGTGCGAAATGTAGGGCAAGCGCGGTTCCCCAAGAGCCTGCGCCTATAACGGTGATATTCATATTGGTATTCTCATTGTTGGAATGGGCTAACTTTAAAACAATCACCGTAGGGGTGCAAGTTTGGTAAAGCAGCAATGGCGGGCGGACGGGTAAATGGAAGACGGTATGAATCGACGGCAGCCGTTTTAATAATGGCTATTGATGTGATTTGTAATTTTTATAGATTGCAAAACATTGATTTTAAGCAAATCAAGAAAAAAGATGATGTTTATACTGAAAATGTTTGTAAGGATTTTGTTGTTTAACCGTCTTGGTCAATACCGATATCAAATAACCATAAATATTAAGGAACCACCATGAAAAATGTTTTGAATAAGGGCAGTGTTGCCCTTGCTGTATTGTTGGCTCTTTCTGCTTGCGGTGAAAAAGAAAAACCTGCGCAAACCGAAGCGGCTTCCGCGCCTGCTGTTGCTGCCTCTGCGGCCTCTCAAGCGGCTGTGGACAACAGTAATGCTTCGCCCGAAGACAAAGAGTTGTTGAAACAGGCTCAAACATTGTTCCAGCCGCTGCCCGATGAGGTTGAAATGCAGAAAGCCCATCCTATTACGCCTGCACAGGTTAAGCTGGGTCATCAGTTGTGGTATGAGCCGCGTTTGTCGAAGGGTAATACGGTAAGCTGTAATTCTTGCCACAGCCTTGCCACCGCCGGTGTGGACAATCTGCCGACCAGCCCGGGGCACAAGGGTACTTTCGGCGAGCGCAACTCTCCGACTGCATTGAATGCGGCCTTGCTGGGCAGCCAGTTCTGGGATGGCCGCGCGGCAACGGTGGAAGAGCAGGCCGGCGGCCCGCTGTTGAATCCGGTGGAAATGGCCAATACCGACCAAGCATCGGTTGAGAAAAAAATCGCAGGCATTCCCGAATATCAGGCTTTGTTTAAAGAGGCGTTTCCCGAAAAAGGCGGTGCGGTTTCTTTTGAAAACATTACCCATGCGATTGCGGCATTCGAGCGCACTTTGCTCACGCCGACGAAGTGGGACGATTATTTGAAAGGCAATATCAATGCCTTGAATGAAACCGAACGCCAAGGTGTACGTTCGTTTATCAACAACGGCTGTATCGCCTGCCACAAAGGGGTAACGCTGGGCGGAGATTCTTTCCAGAAATTCGGTTTGGTCAAAGGCCCTTATTGGCAGTTTACCGGCAGCAAAAAACATGACGAAGGCCGCTTTGAAGTGACTAAAGCGGAAAGCGATAAGTTTGTGTTCCGCGTGCCGGGTTTGCGTAACGTGAGCCGTACTTATCCTTATTTCCATGACGGCAGCGTGTGGGAGTTGGATAAAGCGGTGAGCATTATGGGCGAAGCCCAATTGGGTAGAGAACTGCCGAAAGAAGAGGTAGAAAAAATCGTAGCGTTTTTGAATACCTTGTCGGGTTCCGTGCCTGAATCTGCGCGCACTGTGCCGGAGTTGCCGGTGTATTCGGAGAAGGAAAGCCGTCCGAACAATAATTAAGAACGTAGTGTCTGAATAAACTTGAGGCCGTCTGAAAACGAATGTTCAGACGGCCTCAAGTTATTCGGCTCGGCAGGATTACAAACCTGCGGCCGCTTTTAATGCCGGCACTTTGTCGGTGCGCTCCCAAGTAAACTCGGGTTCTTCGCGGCCGAAGTGGCCGTAGGCGGCGGTTTTGCTGTAAATCGGGCGTTGCAGGTCGAGCATCTGCACAATGCCTTTCGGGCGCAGGTCGAAATGTTCGCGTACCAATTTAATCAGTTCTTCTTCGTTCAATTTGCCCGTGCCGAAGGTGTCGATGGAAATCGAGGTCGGTTCTGCAATGCCGATGGCGTAGGAAACCTGCACTTGGCATTGGGTGGCCAAGCCTGCGGCAACAATGTTTTTGGCAACGTAGCGGCAGGCATAAGCGGCGGAGCGGTCGACTTTGGTGGGGTCTTTGCCGGAAAATGCACCGCCGCCGTGGGGGGCTGCGCCGCCGTAGGTATCGACGATGATTTTACGGCCGGTTAAGCCGCAGTCGCCTTGCGGGCCGCCGATGACGAAACGGCCGGTGGGGTTGATCAGATATTTGGTGTCTTCCGTGAGCATGTTTTTCGGCAGCACGGGTTTGATGATGTGTTCGATCACGGCTTGGCGCAGCTCTTCATGCTCGATTTCCGGGGCGTGTTGTGTGGACAATACCACGGTGTCGATGCGTTTGACTTTGCCGGTTTCGGCATCGTAAACGGCGGTAATTTGGGCTTTGGCATCGGGGCGCAGCCACGGCAGGCGGCCGTCGCGGCGCACTTCGCTTTGGCGTTGCATCAGGCGGTGGCTGTAATAAATGGCAAACGGCATCAGCGTGGGGGTTTCGTCGCAAGCGTAGCCGAACATCAGGCCTTGGTCGCCCGCGCCTTGGTTTAAGTCCAAGCCTTCGCCTTCGTTCACGCCTTGGGCGATGTCGGGAGACTGTTGGTCGTAGCACATCATGACCGCGCAGCCGTTGGCGTCAAAGCCCAGCTCGGAAGAATTGTAGCCGATGCGTTTGATGGTTTCGCGCGCTACTTTGATGTAATCGACGTGTGCGGTGGTGGTTACTTCGCCGGCAAGCACGCACAAGCCGGTGTTGACCAGAGTTTCGGCAGCCACGCGGGCAGTCGGGTCTTGCGCCAAGATGGCATCGAGAATGGCATCGGAAATCTGGTCGGCCACTTTATCGGGATGGCCTTCCGATACCGATTCGGAAGTGAATAAATATTCGCTCATGGGGGAATGCTTTCTTAAATAACGAAGCCGCAGGCCAAAAGGATGCGGCGGGTAGAAAATAAACGCTGGGATTATAGCAGAGAACGCCGTTTTGGGGCGGGGCATGCCGTCTGAAAAAAGCGGAATCAAAGCGGTGCAGGGGCGGAAGCTTTTTGTTTGAAGAGTGGTTTGGCCGTGCCTTTTTTCTATTACAATAGCAGCATTTTTCTATCACCTTTTTTATGTTCATGCAGAAACTGATTGCTTTGATTTTCCGCCTGTTTGCTGCGTTGCCTTTGCCGTTGCTGCATGTTGTCGGCCGCGTGGCGGGCGGATTGGCGTTCCGTGTTTCGGCTTCGAACCGGGAACGCATCCGCAAGCATTTGGAGATTGCCGGCATCCGTTCAGACGACCGAATGGTAAAAGCGGTGTTGCAGGAAACCGCCAAGGGCGGTTTGGAGCTGCCGGTGGCTTTTTTCAGACGGCCTGAAGAAGTGGCGGCGCTGTTTAAAGAAGTACACGGCTGGGAACATATTCAGACGGCCTTAGACAACGGCGAAGGGTTGTTGTTGATTACACCGCACATCGGCAGCTACGATATTGCCGGCCGCTACATCAGCCACCGCTTGCCGTTCCCGCTTACGGCCATGTACAAACCGCCGAAAATCAAAGCGTTCGACGAAGTGATGCAGGCAGGCAGGGTGCGTGACAAAGGCCGCACCGCCCCGGCGAATATTCAAGGTGTCAAGCAGATTATCAAAGCTCTGCGGGCCGGCGAAGCAACGATTGTGCTGCCCGATCATGTACCCGACCCGCAGGAAGGCGGAGAGGGCGTGTGGGCCGGTTTTTTCGGCAAGCCTGCTTATACCATGACCTTGGCCGCCAAATTGGCGCAGATCAAAGGCGTGAAGGCATTGTTTTTCTGCGGCGAGCGTTTGCCCGAAGGACAAGGATTCGTGCTGCACATCGAACCGCTGCAAGGCGGCTTGACCGGCGATAAACAGCACGATGCGGCGGTCATCAATCAAAATGTCGAAAATTGGATCCGCCGGTTTCCCGAACAATATCTTTTCGCCTACAACCGTTACAAACATCCGGCAGGCGCACCGCCGCCGCCTGATGCCGTCTGAAAAAGGTTTGTCAACATGAGTTCTCACTACGAGCATGCGCCTAAAAGCGTTTTGGTTATTAAATTGCGGCATCACGGCGATGTGCTGCTGACCACGCCTGTTGTCGATAAAATCAAACAGGCTTATCCCGATTGCGCCGTCGATATGCTGGTGTATCGCGAAACGGCGGATATTTTGCGCGACAACAGCCAGATACGCCGTATTTTTACGATTGACCGCCAATGGAAAAAGCAGGGAGTGCGGCAGCAGCTTGCCCATGAAACGGCACTCTTTTCCGATTTGAAAGCACAAGGTTACGACTGGGTGTTCAACCTTTCCGACCAATGGCGCGCGGCAGCGGTGGCCAAGTTGTGCGGCAAACGCAGCGCGAGCCTGCGGTACGGCAAGCGCGATAATGCGCTGTGGCGGTTTTGCCATAACGAATTGAGCGAAGATCTCGGCCATGAGCACCATATTGTCGAAAACCATTTGGCGGTGCTGCGCCCGTTGTGGCGGCTCTATAACGCTTACCGGCCTAAAGTGCGCATGGAGATTGATACCCTTACCCGCGAATCGCTGCATGCCAAGTTAACGGAACGCGGCTGGCAGGGAGAGGCTTATGTGTTGATGCACCCCGGTTCGCGCTGGCAGTTTAAATGTTGGGATAACGGTAAATATGCCGAACTGCTGCAACGCCTGCTCGACAGCGGCCGCAATATCGTATTAACCGCAGCTCCCGATTCTCAAGAGCAAGCTATGTTGGCAGACATTACAGGCCGTCTGAATATTCCCGAAGGAGTAAAAGTATGGCAGCTGTCGGGATGCCTGAACTTGCGCGAGCTGGCCGCCGCCATTCACGGCGCGCAACTGTTTATGGGTGTGGATTCCGTTCCCATGCACATGGCTGCTGCGCTCGACAAACCGCAAGTAGCCTTGTTCGGGCCGAGCTGGGTCAGCCGCTGGCGGCCCTATTCCGACAAAGCAACGGTCGTGTGGGCGGGAGATTTCGGCGAGCTGCCCCATCCGGACAGCATCAATACAGACGATCCTACCCGCATGTTGGAAGCGATACCCGTAGATGCGGTATGGCGGGTGGTGCAGGAAAAGCTGGCAGAAGCAGGTGAGGCCGTCTGAAAACAGCGTGCGGCGGCAGCCTCCTTTCACGCACCATTTTATTCCGTCCGACGGGCTGATGCTTTAGATTGATACCGCACTACGGTATAATCGTCGCCACAAAGAAGAGAATTATCCGGTATTGCGCCATTTTGTTTTATTCCGCGCCGAACAACAATATAGTTAAAGCGAGCCGCCCATGTTAGTTTGCAATCCCTATGAAATCATCATTCACGGCACCACCAGCAACGGAAAAGTGTTCCGTCCGAGCGATTGGGCTGAGCGGCTGTGCGGTATCTTATCTTCTTTTGATAAGGGCAACCGGCTGTCTTATCACGAGTGGGTACATCCGATATTGGTCGATAAAATCCGCTGCGTGGCGGTAGACAAAAAGCTCGAAGAAATCAACCCCTCGATGTTCCGCTTTTTGATGGATTTTGCCGCCGACAACGATTTGCGTGTAATGGATTGCCAATCGTTAATAGATGAGCAGGCGGCGGCTAAAGAAACGGCGGCGCAAATACCGCCGGTAGCGGCGGTGGCGGGCGGAGCGGTCGTGCAAGAGGCCGTTGCGGAGCAGCAAAAGGCAGAAACCGTACAGAGCGTGTTGCGTGAAATCGGCGAAGAAGAAACTGCCGTGGCCTTTGCCGCATTAAGCATTTTGCGCACTACGCTGAACGATGTATCCCGCTTTGTCGAGCAGGTTAACACCCACCAACGTCCGCAAGGCTACCGGTTGTTGGGTATTTTTGAAGAAGGCAAAACCAATGCCGTGGCCGTATGCGGTTTCCGCGAGCAAACCAATCTCGCCAGCGGCCGCCATATCCATATCGACGATGTGGTAACGATTCCGCAAGGACGCAGCAAAGGCTATGCCGCGCGCTTGCTGGCCGAAGTTCAAAAAATTGCCGAACAATCCGGCATCCGTAAAATTCATGTCCAATCCGATGTAGGCAGCGAGCGCACACCCGCCCACCGTTTGTATTTTGAAAGCGGGTTTGAAATCGACGCGTTCCATTTTGTCTGCAAAGTAGATTGACGGTTTGAGGAGGTAATCATGAAAGTATGGTATGGGGCAATATTGGCGGTGTTGTTGGCTTCGTGCGCACAATCCGGCTCCGGTTCACGGCAGATATACGGAGAAGTGAAAGGCGGCGTGGAAACGTCGCACACCCGTATCGGTCGTTAATACGCATGTCTAACATATATTGATTAGAGGCCGTCTGAAAAGGTTTTCAGACGGCTTTTATTATTAAACTTAAGTTAATAGACTGTATCCGATGTCTGTAAAGGTTTTGTTTGTTGGCAGGAAAACTTTGCAGGCAATAAAAATCCCCCGAAAACCGCCTTAACAGGGCAGTTTTCGGGGGATGTTTTCAGCGGTTTACAAATTGCGGCGGCCGTCCGCAATATGTGTGCCGTTTATTTAGATAATGCCTTCGTTGTTATTCGGCAGAGCTACCGAATCGTAGCTTGCGGTAGCGTAGCCGGTGTCAACGCCTTGAGCACTCAAGGCTTTGTCGATGGCTGCGGTATCCCATACGCTGCCGTCGTCGAAGTTGAATTCTTCGATGCGGTAGGCAGAGCTTTCAAACCATTTCACAACGGTGAGAATATCTTTATCGTTGGCTGAGATGGTCAAGTCGTTACCGTTGCGGCTGAATTCCAGATCGGAAGAGTGCAAACCGTGCCAGAATTCGATCACGTCGTGGTTGCCGGCAGTGGTATCGTAATCGCAGATAACATCTTTGCCGTAACCTTTGTTAAACACATAAGTGTCGTTGCCTGCGCCGCCTTCGAGGTAGTCGTTGCCTGTTCCGCCGTCTAACCAGTCGGAACCGCCTTTACCGATCAGGCGGTCGTCTCCGCCCATGCCCCGCAACTCGTTGTTGGCACCGTTGCCGATGATTTCGTTGTTGAGGCTGTTGCCGGTACCGTTCAGGTTGGCATTGCCCATCAAAATCAGGTTTTCAACATTGTCGGGCAGTTCGTAGTTGATATAGGTGCGAACGGTATCCAAGCCTTCTCCGGGCAGTTCGATCACTTTATCGCCTGCTTGTTCAACCAGATAAACATCGTTACCTTGGTTGCCGCGCATGATGTCGTCACCTACGCCGCCGTTGAGATAGTCGTTGCCGTTACCGCCATACAAGGTGTCGTTACCTTCTTGGCCGTAGAGCGTATCACCGTTGTTGTCGCCGTAAATGATGTCGTCGCCGCCTTTTCCGTAGATCACGTCGGCGCCGCCGCGACCGTCAATGATGTCGCCGTGTTGGGTGCCGTAAATGGTGTCTTTATGGTCGGTGCCGATAATTTTTCCGTCAATGATGTTGCCGGGGTTTTTATCGATGCCGCCAAAGCTGTTGTCGGGATTCGGGTTGTTGTCTTTGCAATCTACGCAATCATCAGGCTTCGGCTCAGGCTTCGGCTCAGGCTTCGGCTCAGGCTTCGGCTCAGGCTTCGGCTCAGGCTTCGGCTCAGGCTTCGGCTCAGGCTTCGGCTCAGGCTTCGGCTCAGGCTTCGGCTCAGGTTTCGGCTCAGGTTTCGGCTCAGGCTTCGGCTCAGGTTTCGGCTCAGGTTTCGGCTCAGGTTTCGGCTCAGGTTTCGGCTCAGGTTTCGGCTCAGGTTTCGGCTCAGGTTTCGGCTCAGGTTTCGGCATTGGCTCGGGCTTGGGTAAAGGCTGCCAGCCGTCAGGATTTTTAGAATCGGGATTGTCCGGTTTGGGTTTCCAATTGCCTTTGCCTTTGTCGTCATCGTCCCAATCGGGTTTGGGGTGGGGTTTGGGTTGTGGCTTGGGCTTCCAACTGCCTTTGCCTTTGTCGTCATCGTCCCAATCGGGTTTAGGCTGTGGTTTGGGTTTGGGAATCGGTTTCCAGCCGCCTTTTCCGTCTTGACCCCAGTCGGGTTTAGGTTGTGGTTTGGGTTTGGGCTGGGGGTATAAGGGCGGGTAGTAATGATCGGGATAGCAATCGATCCATCCTCCTTTTTTGCCTTTTCCTCCCTTGTCTTTACTTCCGCCTTTTCCACCCCAGCCGTAGCCGTAATAGCCGCCGTATCCGGGTTGGAAGCCATAAGAAGAATAACCGTAACTCATTTTGAATCTCCCAATAAGGTTTCGTTGTTAAATCATTTACTTCAATAAAATTGCCTTTAAAGTAAATGACGGAATTTGTATTTTTATTCTAACTTTAAAGTGGTTTTTTTCAGTTTCATTTTATTCAAATGGCAGATTTGAAGGCCAAATGGTTATGTGTTAACGGTTATGAATATTTTTATATTAATAA
>NZ_LGZA01000024.1:0-45644 GCF_001308005.1 Neisseria sp. 74A18 | reverse complement strand
CAGCCTATTTCGGGTTGGGCAAAGTGAGGGCGCAAAGCCACCTGAAGGCGATGTGTGTGAACCTGTTGAAGGCGGCCAACAGGATAGGTGTGCCTGTTGCTGCCTGAACAGGCAGGCAGTGCCTCATAATGAGGCACTTTAAGGGGACTTTAGGGGTAGCTTGTCTACTTTTTACGCAAAAACAGCCGGAACATGATGAAGCATGTTCCGGCTGTTTGTTGGCGTGGGGTTTTGCAAAGGTCTCAGCCTTCGTAATATTCTTTATTGCTGAAAATATTGAGTTTCTTTTTGCCAAAGCGTACAAGATTTACCAACTCTTCGTAACGTTCGCGGGCATTATCGGTGTCTTTAAGATTATTACTGGCTTTTTTGCGGTTGGTGCGGGTGTAACCGTCGTTGGAAAAATCGATGAATTTCACGGTTTCGTCGGCTTCGTGTTTTTCGCCCACTTTGAATACATAGATATTGGTTTGCACACTGGATTTTCCGATAAACAAATCTATCGGCATTTTAATGCTGGCAATCAGGGTGTTGCTCTGCAAAATACGGCGGTTGATTTCTTTTGCCCGCCCTGAACCGGCGGAATTCTGAATAATAATGGCGGCATAACCTTTTTTCATCATACTTAAGGCTTTTTCCACAAACACCATGCCGTTGCCTACTTGCGAATACGGAGGGTTCAAAATAAAAGCATCGGCGGGAAAGGCTTCATCAGTTTTGCCGAAGCCGTATTTTCCGTCAAAATCGGCAAGCGAATCTTTGTTTAATATGTTGGAACTGCCATCGCCCATCAAAATCATATTCAAAATAGCCAACATATACACGCTGGACAATAATTCTAAGCCAAGCAATTGTTCCGCTTTGATTTTGGCTTCTTTTAGTTTCAACTCTTCGGGTGAGGCAATGCTGTTTTTGGCATCGATCAGCATTTCGTTCATGGCGGCTACCAGTAGGCCTGCGGAGCCTGTGGCGAAGTCCCAAACGTAGCTGTCTTTATTAACGCGCGCAAGTTTGGCAAGTAGCGTGGCAACGTAAGACGGAGTGAGCACAACATCATTAAGCTTATCTTGGGTAAAGCCTAACCATGAGTACATTTCGTTAAACAGCTTTCCAGTGAAATCTGTGGTCAAACCGATTTTGTAGTAGATGCCCAAATCATCCACGATTTTTCCGAATACACGTTTGAGTTGGCTTTCACCATTTTGCACTTTGTTGATGTTGTCGGTGAGCAGGGTATTGGAAAGGGTGCGGACAATGAGGTCTTGCTTGGGTTTGGGTAAGTTCTTTTCCTGCAAAAAAGCCTCAATGTGACGGATAAGAATATCGCCATCACGGTTGCCTTGCATATTGATTGATTTCAAATCGCCTTTTTCCAATGGCGGTACTTTTCCTGCTATGCCGATAGTGGCAATAATCGAAGCAGCAACCAAGTAAACGCGGTCGTTTTCGCCTAAGCCTTTTTCGTTTTGGTAGATGTCGTTGTTCAACTTCTTCAGACTGACATCGATTTCTTGCTCGCGCTTCGCTTTGATTTTGTCCAACTCTTCCGGCGTGAGCGTAAGTGCTTTTACTTGTTCGACAAAATCATCAAAATGTTGCGGAGCTAAAAACGATAAATCGGTAAACTCACCGACTTTTTGCCCTACACCCAAATTGCTTTTGGCAACGTGATACACGCCGATTTGATGATGGATTTTTCCTGTATTTTCATCTTTATGTCCTGTAACACCGATAGCGATAATGTCGGTGTAGGCGGTGTGGTGCAGCACAGCATTGGCATAGTGCACTGCGCCGTTTACGGCATAACTGTTGATGTTTTTGAAAATGGGCTCGTTTTTGGCATTGCGGTTTTCTACATTGCCATCGTTGTCTAATTTGACCAACTTGTCTTTGTAGCCTTTATATTCGATCAAAATCGGAAAATCCTGCCCGGTTTTTTGACTGCGCAATAATAATTTGGTATCAGGTCGGTTGGCTCCGGCACCGCCGTTTTTGGAATAATATTCTTGAAGTGCTTTGTCTATTTCCGTGTTTAAAGACTCTTGTTCCAGTTTGTAATCCAGTCCGTAGGATTTCATCCAACCGTTGGCAAGGTCGGCAATATTGGGTTCGATAGATTGAGCTTTAGCCATTTTCTTATTTCTCTTAAAAATTTGTTTCTTCTAGGCCGTCTGAATTGTTTCTTAAAGTATAGTCTTTCAGACAGCCCTTTATCACCTTATAACGCTTTACCGCTTCAACTTCGCAAACGCATCCACCATCGCCGAATTAGCCGGTGCCTGCTCCCGCTGATTACGCTGGCTTCTACCGCTATCATTGCGTCGGTTTTCAGACGGCCTGCCGCTTCTTGCTGAACCGCTGCCCGTTTCATCATCCAAGCGCATGGTGAGGGCGATGCGTTTGCGGGCGGCATCGACTTCCAGCACTTTTACTTTGACGACGTCGCCGGCTTTGACGACTTCGCGCGGGTCTTGAACGAACCGGTTCGACAAGGCGGAGATGTGGACTAGGCCGTCTTGGTGTACGCCGATGTCGACGAATGCGCCGAAGTTGGCGACGTTGCTCACGACGCCTTCTAAAATCATACCGACTTGTAAATCGCTGATTTCGTTGATACCTTCGGCAAAGGTGGCCGTCTGAAATTCGCCGCGCGGGTCGCGGCCGGGTTTTTCGAGTTCGGCGAGGATGTCCATGATGGTAGGCAGGCCGAATTGGTCGGTGGTGTAGCTGGTGGGCTTGATTTGTTTGATTTTTTCGCGGTTGCCGATGAGATCGGCGGCTTTGATGTGCAGGTCGTCGAGCATTTTGGCGACAACGGGGTAGGCTTCGGGGTGGACGGCGGATGCGTCCAGCGGTTCTTTGCCGCCGTTGATGCGCAAGAAGCCGGCGGCCTGCTCGTAGGTTTTTTCGCCGAGACGCGGTACTTTGAGGAGTTTTTTGCGGCTGTCGAATGCGCCGTTTTCGTCGCGGTAGGCAACGATGTTTTGCGCCAGCGTGCTGTTGAGGCCGGAAATGCGCGCGAGCAGAGGGGCGGAGGCGGTGTTCACGTCCACGCCGACGGCGTTCACGCAGTCTTCCACCACGGCATCCAGCGATTTGGCGAGTTGGCTTTGGTTGACATCGTGCTGGTATTGGCCGACGCCGATGGATTTGGGGTCGATTTTCACTAATTCGGCCAGCGGGTCTTGCAGGCGACGGGCAATGGAGACGGCGCCGCGCAGGGAAACGTCTAGCCCGGGGAATTCTTTGGCGGCCAGTTCGGAGGCGGAATAAACGGATGCGCCGGCTTCGCTGACCACGATTTTGTGCAGTCCCATTTCAGGCAGGCCTTTGACCAATTCGCCGGCGAGTTTGTCGGTTTCGCGGCTGGCGGTGCCGTTGCCGATGGCGATCAGTTTCACGCCGTGTTGTTTGATGAGGCGGGCAAGGGTGGCTAAGGCGTTGTTTTCTTGGTGCAGATAGGCAACGGCGGTGTCGAGCAGTTTGCCGGTATCGTCCACTACGGCCACTTTGATGCCGGTGCGGAAGCCGGGGTCGAGACCCATTGTGGCGAGGCGGCCGGCTGGGGCGGCGAGCAGCAGGTCTTTGAGGTTGCGGGCGAACACGGTAATGGCGTCGGTGTCGGCGGCTTCTTTCAGACGGCCTAAGGCTTCAAGCTCCAGCGAGAGGAAGATTTTGGCGCGCCATGTGAGGCGTACGGTGTCGCGCAACCATTTGTCGGCAGGGCGGCCTTGATCGGCGATGCCGAAATGTTTGGCGATGATTTTTTCGTATTCGCTCTGCTCGGTAATCGGGGTTTCGTCGGGCTGGTATTTGAGGGCGACTTGCAGCACGCCTTCGTTGCGGCCGCGCAATACGGCCAGTGCGCGGTGGCTGGGCATGCTGCGGACGGGTTCGCGGTGGTCGAAATAGTCTTTGAATTTTTCGCCGCTTTCTTCTTGTCCGGCAACCACTTGGGCATGGATTTCGGCTTCGTTCCACAGTTTTTCACGCAAGTTGCCGAGCAGTTCGGCATCTTCGGCGAATTGTTCCATCAGAATGGCGCGCGCGCCGTCGAGCGCGGCTTTGGTGTCGGGTACTTGTTCGTTCAGGTAGCCTTCGGCGGCGGTTTCGGGCTGTTTAGACGGCGTTTGTAACAATAATTCCGCCAAAGGCTGCAAACCGTTTTCGCGGGCGATTTGGGCTTTGGTGCGGCGTTTGGGTTTGTAGGGTAGGTAGAGGTCTTCGAGCGCGGTTTTGTTGTCGGCCGCTTCGATGGCCGTCTGAAGTTCGGGCGTGAGTTTGCCTTGTTCTTCAATGCTTTTTAAAACGGTTTGCTTGCGCTCGGCCAATTCGCGCAGGTATTGCAGACGCTCGGCAAGGTGGCGCAGTTGGGTGTCGTCCAGTCCGCCGGTTACTTCTTTGCGGTAGCGGGCGATAAAGGGCACGGTGGCGCCGTCGTCGAATAGTTCGACGGCGGCTTGGATTTGGGCGGCGGTGGCGTTTAATTCTGATGCAAGGGTGGAAATGATGTTCATAGCAAAGATTTTGAAGCTGAAAAAAAGGGAAAAGGATAGCGGTTTTGGGAGGGTTTGGCAAAGGAAAAGGCCGTCTGAAAACAGGGTTTTCCAGGAATGGGAATTGTGTTTCAGACGGCCTCGAAAGCAGAGGCCTGCCGTGGCGGATAAAAGCTTCTGCGGATACAGCGGATTATGCTTTGACTGCTTGGAGCCGGGTTTAAAAAATCATTCATATTGACCAATAAAATAGGGGAGGCCGTCTGAATCAGAGCATCGGCTGTTTTTCGGTTAGGTATTTCCAGTAGCGTTGCGGCATTTGCCTGCGGTGCAGGTTCGGGTTGCGCCGGGATAAGATGGTGCTGCTGTTGAAGTAACGCTGCCAGAGATGTTGGTAATCACGCTCGTGCGCGGCATGTTCGGACGGAATGCGGTTGTGTTCCAAATGGTTGATAGGGTGGAGGCCGTCTGAACGGCTGAAGATGCCGTAACCGCGCTGCACGTCGAATATGGCCCACGGTTGTTGGGGATAGCGTTGGCGGAAGTGGCGCACAATCAGCGGCAATACGTCGTATTGCGGTTCTATGCGGGCGATATAGAGGCCGTCTGAAAGTTCTTCAAAACGCACAAATGCCTCCATGCGGTGTTTTTCGTGACCCACGGTTTTAACCCATTGCGCCCATTGCATAACGTCGAAATGGCCGTAATCGCTGAGTACGTCTGTGCGGGCAGGGCGTGCCAATATCAGGCGGACGAGACGCAGGAAGGTGTCGGGCATTTCGGGCAGGGCGATTAAAAAGCCATACAGTAATTTGATCATACCTTTACGGCCGATTTGCCGTTCGAGCCGTTTGAATACGCGTTGGGCGTGTTCGCTTGAGGTGGCAACGGTTTCTTGGCGGCTGAACAAATCGGTGTCTTGCGTGTTGTGGGTAATGTGTACGGCATCGGGCGCATATTTGCCGGCATAAACGCGGAATACCGCGCTTAACAGGCCGTCGAAACTGCCGTCGTAATATAAGGTGGTGTGCATCGTGTTTGCCTTTGTATCGCCGATAAATTTAACTTGCTGCGGTGCGTATGTCGGTATTTAAGCTGAAACAGCCGTGCTGTTTTCAAGCGGAAAGAGACGGGCGGGCTTAACCGAACAGCTCGCCTTGTCGGGTATCGCTGCGTTCGAATTTGGAACGGGTATTGTGGAGCAATAAGCCGCGCAATTGCGTGCTGTCGATTAAGTCGGCGTAGCGGTTGGGTTCGGGCAGGGTAATGAAATAGCGGGCACGGTTTAAGGCCACACCCATTTTGCGCAGCTGAGCCATGGTAATCATGCGGAAGCGGCGGGCCTGCACGATTCTGCGGGCGGACTTCACGCCGATACCGGGTACGCGCAAGATGGCCTCCAGCGGGGCATGTTGCAGCGGAACGGGAAACCATTCTCGGTGCCGTAATGCCCACGCCAGTTTGGGGTCGAAGTCAAGGTCGAGAAAAGGTTGTTGGTCGTCTAAAATTTCATGGTCGGAAAAGCCGTAAAAACGCATCAGCCAGTCGGCCTGATAGAGCCGGTTTTCCCTCCGTAGCGGCACTTGTGCCGATAAGGGCGGCAGGCGTTTGTCTTCCAATACGGGCACATAACCTGAGTAATACACGCGTTTGAGGCCGTAATTACGGTAAAAACCGCCGGCGGCACGGATGATTTGGCGGTCGGTTTCGCCTGCCGCTCCGATAATGAACTGCGTGCTTTGTCCGGCCGGGGCGAACTTGGGTGTGGATTTGATGGTTTTGCGGCTGTCGGCAAAAGCCGTGATTTCGTTACGCACAAATGCCATCGGCTGCGTCATGTCGCTGTGGTTTTTTTCGGGGGCGAGCAGCTTCAGGCCGGAAACGGTAGGAATTTCCATGTTGACGCTGAGGCGGTCGGCATACAGCCCGGCCTCGTGCAGGATTTCGGGCGAGGCTTTGGGAATGGTTTTCAGGTGGATGTAGCCGTGAAAGCGGTGTTCTTCGCGCAGTTTTTTGGCAATGCGTACCAAACGTTCCATGGTGTAGTCGGCGTTTTTGAAAATGCCGGAGCTTAAAAACAGCCCTTCGATGTAGTTGCGGCGGTAAAAGCTCATGGTTAAATCCACCACTTCATCTACCGTAAACGCTGCCCGGGGGATGTCGTTGCTGCGGCGCGAGGTACAGTAGGCGCAATCGTAGATGCAGTGGTTGGTCAGCAGGATTTTCAGCAGCGATACGCAGCGGCCGTCTTCGGTAAAACTGTGGCAGATGCCCGCACGGGAAGAATTGCCCAACCCCTGACCGTTGTTGCCGCGCGAGCCGCCGCTAGACGAGCAGGAAACGTCGTATTTGGCCGCATCGGCTAAGATTTCCAGCTTGCGGCTGAGTTTTTGGTAATCCATAGCTTTTGTTTTGTTAAATGAAATCGTGTTTCATTATTATAATGATGAGATTTTATTTAGTCAGCTAAATTTTTGTTTAGTTTTGGGTTGAGGAGGCGGAGGATTTTGCAAAACCCCCGTCTGCGGTGCATTTCTACAGAATCACTTACATTGGGTAACACAGAGTTCTGAAGCCGTCTGAAAAGCATGTTCAGACGGCCTCAGATGTGAACACGATAAATTACCTGTCTGTTTTTAAAGAAATTAACTGATGGAGCAGGTCGGCCAAGCTGTTTGCCTGCATTTTTTGCATCACATTGGCACGGTGGACTTCTATTGTTCGCACGGCAACGTTTAATTCGTCGGCCATCTGTTTATTGGTGTAGCCTTTCACCAGATATGCGGCGATGGCTTGTTCTTTTGTGCTCAAGAGCTTGAAGCGTTGTTTGCTTTGCCATTGGGCGTAGTTGTCGAGTGTTTGCTTGGTGGCAGTGTTTAGGGCGCTTTGGAGGCGGTGGAGCGAAACGGGTTTTTCTAAAAAGTCCACCGCGCCTTGTTGCAGCATATCGACTGCCAGCGGCACGTCGCCGAAAGCGGTCATCACAATCACGGCTAGAGGGCTTTCGCGTTGGATTAAGGCTTGTTGGAGTTGCTGGCCGTTGAGCCACGGCATGTTCCAGTCGGTGAGTACGATACCGGGTTGATCCAGCTCGGCTTGCTCGAGAAATATTTTAGGGTCGCTCCAGAGTGTAGGGCGGTAGTCTAGGCTTTCCAGTAGAAAGCCGCAGGCATCCAGCACAGCTGCGTCGTCGTCGACAACGTGAATGGCGAGTTCAGGCATCGGTGTTCCTTTCTGGTAAAGAAATGTCGATTCGGGCGCCGGAGATACCGTTATCATGGTTGTTTAATGTGATGCTGCCGCCGATGCCGCGCAGCAAACGGTCGCAGATGACCAAGCCTAAACCCAAGCCGTCGGGTTTGGTGCTGCGGAACGGAATAAAGGGCTGGGCCAAAATATCTTGGTTAAAACCGCCGGCATCGTCTTCAATACGGATCATCAGTTCTTCGGATTCAGGCCGTCTGAAAACGGTGATGTCGATCCGCTTGGCTTGTTGTTGTTGGCAATTGAGCAGGCAGTTCATCAAAACTTGTTCGACAATGCCGGATACGGTGCAGATGGAAGATTGGCCGCTTTGATTGTGCCAATGCAGTTGCGGCGCGTTTTTTTGGCAGGAAAGCCAGTCGGCACAGTGTTGCAGGATGTCTTCTATGCGCGCGTCGGTATAAACGTGTTCGGGCGTTTTGCTCCATTGCCGCAAATTGCGGATGATGCGGCTGCCGCGCTCGGTGGTTTGGATGATGTTGTGCAGGGCTTTGCGTATGGATTCGGGTTGTTTGCCGGCTTCCAATAATTGCAGGCAGGCTTCGGCGTAGTAATGGATGGCGGCCATCGGCTGGTTGAGTTCGTGCGCAAGACCGGCCGCCATTTCGCCGGCGATATTCATGCGGTCGGCGTGTGCCAGCAGGCGGTCGCGCTCTAATAATTGACGGTAGGCTTGTTCGAGCTTTTTGCGGCGGCGGTAGGCCAGCCAGCCCATCCAGCCGTAGTTGATGAGGGAAATCGCCAGCATCAAGGCAATGGCACCGACGAGCATGGTGTTTTCAAACAGCCAGTTTCGCCATTGTGTTTGCCAGTTTGAATGAAGCGGATGCCGCCCCAAGCCTGCCAAAACCTGTTCGGCTTCTACAAAAGAAACGGGCGGAGACCAAGAAGGCATATCGGATGTTGCGGTGCTGCCGAGTAGCAAGGCCGCGATTTGCGAGGCGGTTTGTTCGGGCACGGAGGGCAGGGCGGCCAGCATCCAATACGGGAAAACGGGCGTGCCGGAGATGCAGTTGTTAACGATACTGTGCACGGATAAGGGTTTGAAAACATGCTCGGACAAACCTTGCTGCGCGCGCCACTCTTCCATTAAACACAAAGGTGCAATGGCTGCATCGACCTCTTTTTTCTGCAAAGCAGTTAAGGTTTGTTCTACCGGATAACCGGTAAAGACAATCTGATAATCTTTTCCCGAGCGTAAGCCTTTCTTGAGCAGCGCGGATTCTGCCAGCATAAACCCGCCGAACGCCTGAACGTCAACGGCGGCAACGGTTAAGCCGCGCAAGTCAGTTTCGCTGCTCAACCCCGAATCGGCGCGCACCCAAATCGCGCTGCCCACTTGCTCCGCCGCTTTCGGCTTATGTCCGCTGGGAAAACGTGCCGTTACCAGCCAACGCCAGCCCTGCGTGTCGGGCAGGGCGACAAACTGCGCCTGCGGCCCCAATGCGAAATCAATCCGCTGTGAAGACAGCTCTTTCTGCCAATTGTTCAAACTTAAAGGAACGAGCACAAACTGTTCGCCGTTCTGCTTCTTACCCAGCCAATCCAACCACGGCTGCCATTGGTTGCGCGCAACTGCCGCACCTTGCGGCGCCAACACGCCGACATACCATGTTTTCGCCGAAACGCTGGATACGGCCAGCAGGATGATGCAGAAAAGCAGCCGGATGCCCATGCTTATCCCTATGTTTTATTGCTTTATGTCAAATATGGTTTTTTTATGTGGTTTTCCACAATAGAGCCGTTATGCCCTGTGGCCGACAATGTGTTCAAGCATAAATAAATATTTCTCATGTATCAAAACACACATTTATTAAACTGTAAATATAACAACGCCCGATAGTGCGCAGAAGGAGCATATATGAAAACCCTTACCAAAACGGCATTGGCGGTAGCGGTATTGCTGGGCATCTCGTACGGAGGTGCCAAATGGCTTGTGCACAGCCGCAGCAGCCAAGACGCCGCGGTTGTTCAGGCAAATAAAGATTTAATCAGGCACGGCGAATACGTTGCCCGTTTGTCGGACTGCTTTGCCTGCCACACCGCACCCAAAGGCAAACCCTATGCGGGCGGTTTGGCGATGCAAACGCCTTTGGGCGCGGTGTACAGCACCAATATCACGCCGGATAAAGAAAGTGGCATCGGCAATTATACTTACGCCCAATTCAAAAACGCCGTGCAGCACGGCATCCGTTCAGACGGCACACCGCTGTATCCCGCCATGCCTTATCCGTCTTATGCGATTATGCCCGACGACGATATGCGCGCAATGTATGCTTATTTTATGCACGGAGTGGAGCCGGTATCCCAAAAAAATGCCGACAGCACCCTGCCGCCCGTATTGAATTGGCGCTGGCCTCTCGCGTATTGGCAAGCGATGTTTGCACCGCAGCGGCAGTTTGAAGCCGACCGCCGTTTTGATGCCCGCATCAACCGCGGCAAATATCTAGTCGAAGGCCCCGGACACTGCGGCGCCTGCCATACGCCCCGCGGCGTGGCTTATCAGGAAAAAGCCTTGAGCGACGATAAACGCCATTTCTTGAGCGGTGCCGTGATTGATGGCTGGCGTGCGAAAAGCCTACGCGGCGAAGAACGCGGCTTAGGCACATGGAGCGAAGCCGAGTTGCAGGATTTCTTTGCCAGCGGCCGCAACGACACCACCGCTGCATTCGGCGCTATGGCCGAAGTGGTCGAACACAGCACGCAATATTGGACGGACGAAGACTTGAAAGCCATGTCGGCTTATTTGAAAACCCTGTCCGCATCGCCCGATAAAGCACAAGGGCTGCCCAAACGTGAAGACACGACCACAGCCATGCTGAAAAGCGGCAAATACAACAGCCGCGGTGCCATGCTGTATGCCGAACACTGTATCGCCTGCCACCGTGCCGACGGCAACGGCATGGCGCGCATTTTCCCAGCGTTGAATAAAAACAGCGCGGTTTACGCCAACAACGCCCAATCCGTGATTCAAGTGACGCTCGAAGGCGGGCGCACGCCGCACACCAAGCACGACACTATGGCGTTTACCATGCCCAGATTCAGGCACTTGAGCGACGAAGACATCGCCGAAGTCGTGAATTTCGTCCGCAACAGCTGGCACAACCAAGCTCCGGAAGTCAAAGCGGGCGACATTGCCGAAATCCGCCGTTTTGTCAACACCAAAGCACCCAACATCGTGCCTCAAACCGCATCGGGAGACCATCATGAATAAAACACTCGCTTTATTGGGCATGACCGTCGGCGCGGCTCTTTTCGGATTGGCAGGCTGCAACGAGAGGCCGTCTGAAAAAACAGCCGAACACCCCTACACCTATCCGATTGTAACCGGCAAGGGCGACCAGAAAAAAGTAGTCGGCCAATACACCGTACCGGCCGACAGCGACATCGAAAAAGAGCCGAATGCCGAGCAAATCCGCTACGGCCAACGCTTGATGAACGAAACCCCGCGCCTGCTTCCCGAGCATGTCGGCAGCAAAATGAACTGCAGCAGCTGCCACATCGCACAAGGCAAAGTGCCGGGCGGCAACCCCTACATCAACACCTACAACCGCTACCCCCGCGTGATGCCCCGCCCGGGTAAAGAAATCGACTTGGTCGGCCGCATCAACGGCTGCTTCCAACGCTCCATGAACGGCAAACCGCTGCCGAAAGACAGCGAAGCCATGCAGGCGATGGTGGCCTGTATCAAATGGGTCGGACAAGGCGTACCCAAAGGCCGGCAAGTGGATATCGTAAACGCCGTGAAGATAGACACCAACCTCGTGCCCAATCCCGAACGCGGCAAAAAACTGTATGCCCAACATTGCGCCGCATGCCACGGCAGCAACGGCGAAGGTAAAAAAGACGGCACCGGCGTCTATGCCTTCCCGCCGCTGTGGGGCGACGAATCCTTCAATATCGGCGCAGGCATGGCGCGCACCTACAAAGCCGCGGCCTTCATCAAAGCCGCCATGCCCATGGGCGCACAAATGCACGGCATGTGGGGCGAAGGCAAAGTCTTGACCGACCAAGAAGCCGTGGACATCGCCGAATATTTCACCCACCAACCGCGCCCGGACTTTGCCGGCAAGGTTAAAGACTGGCCCAACGGCGACAAACCGAAAGACGCACGGTATTGAGTTAGATATTTCTGAACAACTTGTTTAGTAAACGTACCGCCATGCCCGAGTGAAGTTTTGGGTGTGGCGGTTTGTTTTTGGGAAGGCTGGTGTTAAAAACCGCTAAATGGCAACATAGTTTTAGCTAACCATAGTTTGGCTTGTTGGATTGCTCGACGTAGCGTAAACAAGCATTCATGTAGTTGATATTTATTGGTCAAGTACACATAATAACCTAGGTAATTATTGGTGAAATATTCGTAACCACTTACGGAGCCAATTCTTTTGCCTGCAGTAAAAGGTAATGCGTGAAAGTAGACTGTTTTTTCTATGATTTAGTTTAGATTGAAGTATTCAAGCGGTAAAAAGAATTGAATAAGTCTCTATTTTTTATGGAGAATATAATGAATTGGGTTGATCGGGGAATGCAAAAAGCAATTTTAGAATCATTAATGGAGTTTTATGGACAGTCAATTTCACAAATGGAATTAGGTAAATTTATGTGGCCAGAAAAGCAAATGAATTTTGCTATTCAAATGAATGAAAAGCAGGCTCAGATTCTAGGAGTTATTCAAGATGATCCCGATGAATTTGCAGATAAATTCATAAAGAATATCCTTTATCTGACACAACATGGATTAATTGAAACCGAGATAAATGGATTTGATAGTTGGATGCTGTATATTCAAATAACTCATAAAGGAATAGATTTCTTGCAACAAGATGGTGGCCTTTCCGCTATTCTCGGTGTTGTAACCGTCAAATTACATAGCGACACTATTCAAGAATTGCTCGCAGCCAAAATTGACCAAGCTGATATTACTGAAGCGGAAAAAGGCCGTCTGAAAACGGAGTTGGGCAAAATTAAAGATGCTGCATTAGGCAAATTAACTGAAAATGCCATTGATGCTCTTCCTGCTGCTTCTTTGGTTACACTATTAAAAACAACTTTGGGTCTTTAACCAAACTTTTTTCTACTTCGACGCTAAACGGCTCCAATACTTCCGCAAAAGTAATCAAATGTTGGGTTGGCAGTTTTTGATTCGAGCCGAAGGTAAGTAAACTCTCACTAAATATAAAAGGCCGACTGAAAAACATTTTCAGACGGCCTTTAGTCTTCATACGATAAAGCCGAATCGGCAGCAGATATTAGTTCGGTGTAATCACTTTCACGCCGTCGCGGGTGCCGAGTACCAAAACATCGGCGGCGTTGTGGCCGAACAAGCCGTTTTCCACCACGCCGGGAATTTTATTGATTTCGTCTTCCATAGTCACCGGCAGATTGATGTTCAAGCCGTGTACGTCAACGATTTGGTGGCCGTTAAACGTGATGAAGCCCATACGCAATTCGGGTTGGCCGCCCAAAGCCACCAGTTTGCGCGAAACCATGGAGCGGGCCATCGGAATCACTTCTACGGGCAGCGGGAATTTGCCCAAGCGCGAAACGTATTTGCTTTCGTCGGCGATGCACACGAATTTGTCGGCAATGCTGGCCACGATTTTTTCGTTTAAGTGCGCGCCGCCGCCGCCTTTGATCATTTGGAGCGAGTGGTTGATTTCGTCGGCACCGTCGATATACACGGTAAGGTGCGAAACTTCGTTCATTTGCACTTCGGGGATTCCATAGCGCGCCAACAGTTCGGAAGTGGCTTTAGAGGTAGAAACCGCGCCTTTGATTTTTTTGCCGCTGTTACCCAGGGCTTCGATAAACAGGTTAACGGTAGAGCCGGTGCCGATGCCGATGTATTCGTTTTCGGGTACAAACTCTACCGCTTTTTCTGCCGCAATGCGTTTCAATTCATCTTGTGATGCCATGTTTTCTCTCTCCATAAAATAAACGGGAATAAACAAATTGCAAACGGGGGTATAGTAACAGCTTTCTGCGGGATATGCAGTATTCAGACGGCCTGCAACAGCACGGCGGCTTGGGCTTCGATGCCTTCTTGTCTGCCGAGATAGCCGAGCTTTTCGTTGGTTTTGCCTTTGATGTTGACGGCTTGTTCGGGCAATCCCAAATCGGCGGCGATATTGGCGCGCATGGCGGGGATGTGCGGGGCGAGCTTGGGCTGCTGGGCGATGATGGTGGTATCGACATTCACTACGCGCCAACCGGCTGCCTGTACGCTTTTATAGGCTTCGCGCAGCAGTACGCGGCTGTCGGCATCTTTGAATTCGGCGGCGGTGTCGGGAAAATGGCTGCCGATGTCGCCCAAACCTGCCGCGCCCAACAGGGCATCGGTTAGGGCGTGGAGCAGGGCGTCGGCGTCGGAGTGGCCGAGCAGGCCTTTGTGGAAGGGAATGGTCACGCCGCCGAGAATCAGCGGGCGGCCTTCAACGAGTTGGTGAACGTCATAACCTTGTCCTACACGGATATTCATAATGGTCCTTCAAAAACGGAATAATGGTTTTGGCAAAGCGTTTAGGTTCGCTTTCAGACGGCCTTCCGGCAGGTTGTTAATTGAATCTGTCGCGAGGCCGTCTGAACAGGGATAAATGGGAAGTTGCCGGTTAGTATGTGGTGTTTTCCGCTTTGCTCTGCTGCGGTCAGGTCGGTATTGTACACAAAAAGGTTTGAGGCCGTCTGAATATGCTTAACCGTACACTCAAAGCGGGTTTTTAAAGTATCGGAATGTTTGCAATAAAAAAGACCGACTCCTATTGTTGAGTGGGAGTCGGTCTTTGCAAGCCGCTTGATTAAACTGCCGCATTTGCAGCGATCAATTTATTTTCAGACGGCCTGTTTGGTTTTTGGGCGGTGCCAAATCACACCACCACTTCTTCTTTTTGTTTTTGTTGTTTGGCTAAATTGTCACGGTTAAGGCCGAACATCAGCAGCAACGGGCTGGCAACCAATACCGAAGAATAAATGCCGAATACGATACCGATGGTTAAGGCCAAAGAGAAGCCGTGCAAAGCTGCACCGCCGAAAATCAACATGGAAAGCACCATGGCTTCGGTAGAACCGTGCGTAATGGCGGTGCGGCTCATGGTTGCGGTAATCGCATTGTCGATGATTTGCGGAACGGTTTTATTGCGCATGTGAGGCTTGCGGAAGTTTTCGCGGATACGGTCGAATACCACAACCGACTCGTTCACCGAGTAGCCCAATACGGCCAGAATACCGGCAAGCACGGTGAGGGAAAACTCCCATTGGAACAGGGAGAAAAATCCCAAAATAATGATAACGTCGTGCATATTGGCAATAATCGCCGCTACCGCAAAGCGCCATTCGAAACGCACGGAGAGGTAAATAATGATGCCGACAATCACCATGCCCAATGCCAGCAGGCCGTTATTGACCAACTCTTCACCCACTTGCGGGCCGATAAATTCGACTTGGCGCAGCGTAATCGTATCCGAGCTATCCTGTTTCAATAAGTCCATTACATTGTTGGAGAGCTGTGCCGAAGGCACGCCTTCTTTGTTGGGCAGGCGGATCATAATGTGTTTGTTGGTGCCGAGTGCCTGCACTTGAATGTCGCCGAGCTTGAGCGTATCAAGGCGTTGGCGAACCTTGTTGACATCGGCACCTTGCTGGTATTGAACTTCCATTACCGTACCGCCGGTAAATTCCACTGAAAAATTCAAACCTTTGGTAACAAGAAAAAATACGGCAGCAATAAAGGTAACCAACGAGATAAAAGTCGTCAGCTTGCCGTAACTCATAAACGGAATATCGCGTTTGATTTTAAATAATTCCATATTGTTTACTCCTTAGCGGCCGTTTCGGTATTGGGTTTCCATACGGAACCGATGGAAATGTGTTGCAGTTTGCGGCGGCCGCCATACCAAAGGTTAACCATCGCACGGGATACGACAACCGAAGAATACATCGACGTAAGAATGCCCAAGCAGTGCACGACGGCAAAGCCGCGAACCGGCCCCGAGCCGAAAATCAGCAGGGCGATACCGGCAATTAACGAGGTGATATTGGAATCGACAATCGTTGCCCAAGCGTGTTGGTAGCCTAAATTGATGGCCTGTTGGGGCGGCACGCCTGCACGCAGCTCCTCACGGATACGTTCGTTAATCAATACGTTGGAGTCGATCGCCATACCGAGGGTTAAGGCCAAGGCTGCAATGCCCGGTAGGGTTAAAGTGGCTTGGAGAGCCGATAAAATGGCAATCAGGAACAGAATATTGCTGGAAAGCGCGATAACGGAGAACACACCGAACAAGCGGTAGTAAAGAATCATAAACACCGCAACGGCTGCAAAACCCCACAAGGTCGAATTAAAGCCTTTTTCAATGTTTTCTTTACCCAAAGAAGGGCCGATGGTACGTTCTTCCACGATTTCCATAGGTGCGGCCAAAGAGCCGGCGCGCAGCAGAAGAGAGGTATCGTTGGCTTCTGCCGTCGACATGCTGCCGGAAATCTGTACGCGGCCGCCCGTAATGGCGGAGCGGATAACGGGCGCGGTAACCACTTCGGCTTTGCCTTGGTCAATCAAAACCATTGCCATGCGTTTGTTCACGTTTTGCGCGGTTAAATCTGCAAAAATGCTGCCGCCTGCGCTGTCCAAATTGATGTTGACGGCAGGTGCGCCTTTATCGTCGAAACCGGGTTGCGCATCGTTGATGTTGTCACCCGTAAGCTCCACCTGTTTGTTCACAAGAGTAGGCTGGGGGTGTTCGCCGGCGGTGTAAAGCAATTCGTAGCCGCTCGGCACGTTGCCCGATAAGGCCGCCTGAACTTGTGCCGGATCATCGGAAACCATACGCACTTCCAAAGTGGCGGTACGGCCGATAATGTCTTTGGCTTTGGCGGTATCCTGAACGCCGGGCAGCTGTACTACGATGCGCTCGGCACCTGCCTGCTGGATAACAGGCTCGGCCACACCCAGTTCGTTTACGCGGTTGTGTAAAGTGGCGATATTTTGTTTGAGTGCGTCGGTGCGTACTTTGTTTACTGCTTCTTCTGAAAGGGTAAGCACCAGTTCGTTACCTTGGGGAGTCAGCGTGGCTTCAGGAAAAAAGCTTTGCAGTTGGGCGAGTGCTTTTTGCAGATCTGAAGCATCTTGAAACGGTACGGTCAGGCTGTTTTCAACTTGGCGGATGGTGCCGGTGCGGATTTTTTGACGGCGCAGTTCGCGGCGGATGTCGCCGGCGTAGCGGTCAAAGGTTTTCTGCATGGCGGCTTTCATATCCACCTGCATGGTGAAATGCACACCGCCGCGTAAGTCTAAGCCCAAAAACATGGGATTGGCATTGATTTTAGACATCCATTCGGGGCTGTCGGCCAACAGGTTGAGTGCGGTGATATAACCGTCGCCCAATGTTTTTTCAATCACATCGCGTGCTTTGAGCTGGGTTTCGGTGTCTTTAAAACGTACTTTCAGTGAGTTTCCCGCAATAAACATTCCGTCGGTAGCAATGTTGGCCGTCTGAAGGGCGGAGGCTACGCGTGCTTCGGTTTGCTCGTTGATAACGATAGACTGGCGGTTGGTTGAGATTTGCACTGCGGGCGTTTCGCCAAACAGATTGGGCAAGGTGTAAACAATGCCCAAAATAATGGTGAAGGCAATCAGCAGGTATTTCCAAAGCGGATAACGGTTCATGATTAAACCTTTATTTTATAAATACAAACAGCCGCAGCAGGATGCGGCGGCTCTTGGGGCTGAATAAATTAGGCTACTTTGCTGGCAACGGCGTTGCGTTCTACTTCTACTTCTACGCCGCGGGCGATTTCAACAGTGAAAAACTGCTCGCCCACTCTTTTTACCGTGCCTTTGAAGCCGGAGGCCAGCAACACTTTATCACCCACTTTCAATTCGGCAATCATGGCTTGATGGGCCTTAAATTTCTTTTGCTGCGGGCGCATGATTAAGAAGTAAAACACCACGATAATCAGAATCAACGGTGCAAACTGCATTAAAACGCTGGGTTGTGCGGCATCGGCGGCATAAGCGAAATCGATCATAGTTTTCCATTCCTTTTTTGATGGGGCGGCAAATGATTTGGATTGCCGTCTTAAATAAGCTATTCTAAAGGGCAGGGCGGATTTTTCCAAGAAATTTCCGTATCGGTTAACCATATTTAGCATAAGCCGTTTAAATATAGCGGCTTTCGGGGTGTGCAAATCTGAAGATGGGCACAGAAAACGGCAATGAACAAAGTAGTGCGCTATATGCGTTTGCAGTTACGCCGCCTGCTCGGGCGGCAGGCAAGAGCGGCTTGGATAAGCCATCCTGTGTTTTTACGTTACGGGTGCGGAAAGGGGCATCCTGAATCAGCGGATCGGATTAAAGCGATTGAAGCAGAAGTAAAAAAGCAGGGGTTTTGGGATGTGTTCCGGCATGCTGATGCGTGTGAGGTATCCGACAGCCAGCTGGCTTTGGTGCATCCGCGCAAATATCTGCGTTTTTTGGAATCGGTACAGCCGCAACCGGGCAAAATCTACCGCATTGATGATGATACGGTGATGGGCAGTGAATCGCTGGCTGCGGCACGTTATGCGGCCGGTGCGGTGGTTTCGGCGGTGGAAATGGTGATGAAGGGGGATGCTTACCATGCTTTTTGTGCCATCCGCCCGCCGGGGCATCATGCCAAAAGCGATCAGGCAGGGGGGTTTTGCCTGATCAACAATGTTGCCGTAGGCGTGATGCATGCGATTGCGCGTTTTCGGGTGCAAAGGGTGGCGGTTATTGATTTCGACGTTCATCACGGCGACGGAACGGCAGAAATTTTTAAAGACGACCCCCGCGTTCTTTTTCTCAATAGCTATGAGCAGGATTTGTTTCCGTTTCCCCAACAGCAGGATACGGAAAAAGCTTCGGCTTACGCCGTTAACCTTGCCTTTGCGCCAAACAGCGGCAGCCGTGATTTTAGAGAAGCCGTGCGCGAACAATGGTTGCCCAAGCTGTCGGCTTTCAAGCCTGAGCTGGTTTTACTCTCAGCCGGATTTGACGGCCACAAATCAGATGAAACAGGCCGTTTGAATCTTCATGAGGCCGATTATGCTTGGTTAACGCACAAGATTATTCAGACGGCCTCAAGCTGCAAAGGTAAAATCGTTTCTGTTTTGGAAGGCGGCTATACTTTGGAGAGTTTGGCAAAATCATCCGCCGCGCATGTGTATGTTTTGGCCGGTCTCGGCAAACCGGAATGCGCTGTGATTTATGATAAGTTTTTGAAGATGGAAACAGGGTTGCAAAGGTAAAACCCTGCAATCTGCGCAGGTGGCGGATTGCAGGGTTTTTCAGACGGCCTTATGGGTTAGGGCGACAATCTTTCTTTCAGCCATGTTCCGTTTTCCAGCCGGTATTGGATGCGGTCGTGCAGACGACTGGGGCGGCCTTGCCAAAATTCGACACGGTCGGGAATCACCACATAACCTCCCCAATGCGGGGGTCTCGGCACATGCAGCGGGTGTTTTACGCCAACGGCTGCCGCGCGTGCAACCAAAATCGATTTGCCTGAAATCACTTGGCTTTGTTCGCTTGCCCATGCGCCGATGCGGCTGGTGTAGGGTCTGCTTTCAAAATATTCGTCGGATGCGGCGGCATCCAATTGCTCGACCCGGCCTTCAATGCGCACTTGGCGTTCCAGTTCGGGCCAAAAGAAAGTGAGTGCGGCAAAAGGGTTGGCTTCGAGTGCCCTTCCTTTTCTGCTGTGGTAATTGGTAAAAAATACAAAACCTTCGGCGTTCACTTCTTTTAACAGCACCTGTCTGCTCTGCGGCCTGCCGTCTGAACCGACGGTGGCGATATTCATGGCGGTGGGTTCGTTGGCTTCGGCTTTTATGGCTTCGTTCAGCCAGCGTTCAAATTGTGCAAGAGGGCTGGCATCGCAATCGGTTTCGGAAAGCTCTTGTTTGCTGTAATCTTCACGGATATGGTGTAAGTCCATCTTTTGGTCTGCTTAAAATATGGTTTACGGGATAAAGATTTAGATGAGGCCGTCTGAAAAAAATTCAGACGGCCTGTATCTTTGTTTATTGCGGTTGCACGATAAACGGCATATCGACTTTTTCCCATTGCTCGCTTTCGTAGTCCAACGCGCCGGCAATCAGGGGATGTTCGTCGAGCCATTGTTTGTTGATGCGCAGGGTGAAGCCTTTACCGTTATCGTTGCTGCGCAATTGGGTGTGCAAAGGCAGTTCGAGCGGCAGCCGGTTGCGGCAGAACAATGCGCCCAAGCGCAGCGATAAAATAGCAAACCACATCATTTTGTCTTCCACCAAAGGAATCATCTTACGCACGTCGCCGCGGTGGCCGAGCACCAGCAGCGACAAAATATTCTGTTCTTTGCGCGAAAAACCGGGCATATCGGCATTTTCGAGAATGTAGGCAGAATGTTTGTGGTAGCCGGTATGGGCAATATCTATGCCGATTTCGTGAAGCATGCCCGCCCAGTTGATGTATTGTTTCCAATATGCCAATTCCTGTACGGGGGTGTTTTGGGTATGGCAGATGCTTTCCATAATTTTTTGTGCCGCAGCAGCAACGCGCGAAGCTTGGTTTTTGCTGACATGGTAGCGTTTTTGGAACTCGGCCGTGGTTTGGTCGCGCATGTCTTCGTTTAACTGGCGGCCGATCAAATCGTAAAACACACCGTCGCGCAAAGCCGCTTCGGTTACGGTCATTTTTTCGATACCGAGTTCTTCAAAAGCTGCCATCATAACGGCGAGTCCGCCGGCAAAAACTTCTACGCGCTCTGGCTTCATGCCCTCGAAGCGTGCTTTTTTCACACTGCCCGCGCTCACGATTCTATCAGCCAGCTTTTTCATGCCTGCGTAGGTAATATCGGCTTCTTGAGGGTTTTCGGCCGCAATAACATCGCGGATAGACTTGGCGGAACCGGATGTGCCGACGGCAAAATCCCAGCCGGTGCGTTTCATCAACTTGCTGATACGTTGGATTTCGTTGCGGGCGGCGGTGATGGCCGCCTGAAAGTCTTTGTGGCTGATTTTGTTTTGGAAAAAACGTATGCTGTAAGTGACGCAGCCCAAGGCCAAACTTTCGGTAAGCGTGGGTTGCAAATCGGAACCGATTACAAATTCTGTCGAACCGCCGCCGATATCGATTACCAGCATTTTGTCGCCGTTGGGCGGTAAGGTGTGTACCACGCCGGTGTAAATCAAGCGGGCTTCTTCACGTCCGGCAATCACTTCGATGGGAAAGCCCAATGCGGCCTCTGCTTTGGGAATAAAGGCATCAATGTTTTTGGCCACGCGGAAAGTATTGGTTGCCACGGCACGCACCTGTTCAGGTTCGAAACCTTTTAAACGCTCGCCGAATTTTGCCAAGCATTCCAAAGCGCGTTCCTGAGAAGCTTGGTCGAGATTTTTCTGGCTGTCTAAGCCTGCGGCAAAGCGAACCATTTGTTTCAATGAATCAATTACTTTGAGCTGGCCGTTGTTGATTTCGCAGATTTGCAGGCGGAAGCTGTTGGAGCCTAAGTCCACCGAGGCGAGTACATTGGGGGTGGTCATATCGGAAGAAAAGGGTAGAAAGATTAAGAAGTGCAAATGTTACCGTGTGCAACTTGGGCTGTCATCTGTGTATCAAATAAGTATTTGTAACTTATTAATTAAATTATAAGTGCATGGTTTGATTTGCTTGGTTTTGCTTTTAAAACGCCGTAGTAGTGAAAGTTAAGACGATTGACTGCGGCGCTTATTTTGCAGATGTAGTGCCTTGTAAAAAAGCACATGAACCCCATTTTTGTTTCCATTCACTTACTTCAACGAGCGATAACATGAATCTCTCAGACCATTTTCTGGTAGCCATGCCGTCAATGGACGATCCGTTTTTTGAAGGCAGCGTTGTGTATTTGTGCCAGCATAACGAAGAAGGCGCAATGGGCATTGTCATCAACAAACCTTCTCCGGTAACGATGGATCTGATTTTTGCCGCCGCCGATACCAATATTCCCGAGCGTTTTCAAAACGAATGGGTAATGATGGGCGGGCCGGTGCAAATCGACCGTGGCTATGTGGTGCACACTCCGGTAGGCAATTGGCAAAACAGCCTGATTGTGAATAATCAGGTTGCACTCACTACTTCCCGCGACATCATCGAAAACCTTGCACAGCCCGATGCTGTGGACAAAGCTGTGGTAAGCATAGGCTATGCCAGCTGGGAAGCCGGCCAACTGGAGCAAGAACTGGCGGAAAACGCATGGCTGACCGTTCCGGCAGATACCCGTATTCTGTTTGACCTGCCGTATGCCGAACGCTATGAAGCCGCATTTGCCAAAGTAGGCATTAATCCTAATTTGATCATGAACGGTGCCGGTCATGCTTAAAGCGCCGAACGGCACAACGCTGGCGTTTGATTTCGGCGAAACGCGCATCGGTGTGGCAGAGGGAGATGCCGAAGTCGGTACTGCGCACCCGATCAGCACGGTTACGGGGGAAAGCAATGATGCCAAGTTCGCTGCCATTGCCAAGCTGATTAAAGAATGGCAGCCCAAGCATTTGGTGGTCGGTCTGCCTGTTTATAACGACGGCACCGAACACGAGCTTACCCGCCTAAGCCGTAAATTCGGCCGCAGATTGCACGGGCGCTTCAATTTGCCTGTTTATTGGGTGGACGAGCGCATGTCGTCGCTCTATGCCGAAAGCCTGTTGGCCGAAGCGCAGGTGTTCGGCAGAAAACAGAAACAAGTGCTTGACCAAGTGGCGGCGCAAGCCATTTTGCAGGGCTTTTTCGAAGGTGGGGCGGTGGAATACTTTAATGGGCAGGAAGAAGGCACAGAGGCCGTCTGAAAACGGGTTTATGTTATTTTTCAGACGGCTTGTGTGAAATCGAATAAAGCAACATCTTCTTGGCCCATAATTTGCTACACTTATTTTTTATTCCAACACAAGAAAGAACACATCATGGCTTTAATGGATTCATTGATTAATGCGGCCGCATCGGCCATCGGCGGCAGCAACCAGCAAAATACCGCCGTTCAAATGGCTTTGGATTTGGTGCGTCAAAGCGGCGGCGTCGGCAACCTGATTAACCAGTTGCAGCAGGGCGGTTTGGGCAGCGCATTGGAAAGCTGGATTTCCAACGGAAGCAATGAAAGCGTATCAGGCAACGACCTGCAATCTGCTTTAGGCAGCGGGCTGATTGAGCAAATTGCTTCGAAATTCGGCATGAACGGCAGCCAGGCCAGCGATTTGTTGGCGCAATATTTGCCGAATTTGGTTGACAGTGCCACGCCCAACGGTTCTGCCCAAGATGCCGACGGCTTTGGTTTGGATGATTTGGCTGCTTTGGTGTTGAAAAATTTGATTAAATAATTCCAATGATAAAGCTGATTGTCGGCCGGCAATGAACGTCAAAATTGTAAAAATCCGGATCGGCTCGGATGATTGGGCGGATTTCATTAAAAAACACTTGGTGTCGATAACCAAGTGTTTTTTATTAGTAGTTTAATGGATAGTTATTCAATTTTCCGAAACGGCTGATCACACTTGCTTCGTTTAAACGGTTGGTTACAGTCAATCAGCTTAATTTTGATGTAAGGCAGCAAGCCGCATGGAGTAAAGGTGTAGCAACGTCGCGGCAAAATTTAGGTTGATTGACGATACACCAAAAGCGTGTTCAGACGGCCTTCATAACTGGTTTTCCAGTTTTCTAATAGCACAGCTTAAATCATGGCACGCGCTAGAATATTCCGGTTGCTTTGCTATACAATAAACGCTTTCTTTTTTTCTGATGATGAAAATACGATGACCACACCTGCTATCGAACACGTTCAAGCCATTGCTTTTGATTTGGACGGCACGCTTTGCGATTCCGTGCCGGATTTGGCCGCAGCCGCCAATGCTACCCGCGAGCATATGGGCCTGCAGCCCTTACCCGTTGACGTAGTAGAAAGCTATGTAGGCGACGGCTTGGCAAACCTTGTTCACCGGGTACTGACAGATAGCCGCGACGGCATGGCGGAGCAGGAAGAATGGGAAAAAGCGTTTACTTTTTACATCCGCTATTACCGCGACCATTTAAGCGACCATACCCGCGCGTATCCGGAAACCGAGGCCGGACTGGGTTTGCTCAAAACTTTAGGTATTCCGTTAGTGGTTATTACCAATAAAAACGAAATTCTGGCGGCAGAGTTGCTGAAACAGCTCGGTCTTGCTGATTATTTCAGCCTGATCTTAGGCGGCGATAGCTTGCCCGAGAAAAAACCCAGCCCCATACCTTTGCTGCATGCCGCCGAAGTGCTGAATATCGATCCGGCCAATATGATGATGGTGGGTGATTCGCAGAATGATATTCTGGCCGCCAAAGCGGCGGGCTGCTTGAGTGTGGGCGTAACGTTCGGCTACGGCGACATGACCATGCTGTCGCAAGACGCTGCCACCAAGCCCGACTGGATTATCGGCTCGCTGCCTGAAATTTTTGAAAACCTGCAACCGCAGAAAGAACAAGAAGAAGCATAATACTGAGGCCGTCTGAAAACTGTTCAGACGGCCTCATCCGTATATTCCCGTTTCCTCATGAAACACGATGCCGATGAAACCGCAAAAATCCCTACGCGCCCGAGCTTTAGATATACTTGCGCGACAAGAAATCAGTCGCGCCGAACTCAAGCGCAAGCTTGCGCCGTATGCCGAGCATGAAAACGAGTTGGACAAGCTTTTAGACGAATTTGCCGATCGCCATTGGCAATCAGACCAACGCTTTGCAGAAGCCTATATCCACAGCAAAAGCAGGCAACACGGCACACTGCGTTTGAAACAAGCATTGCAAGCCAAAGGCGTGGATGAAGAAACCGTGCGTGAATTTCTGCCTTCGCGCGAAAGCGAGTTGGATACCGCAATGGCTGTGTTAAAGAAGAAATTCAAACAACCTGCCGCAGATATGAAAGAAAAACAAAAACAGATCCGTTTTCTTGCTTATCGGGGTTTTGATATGGATACGATTCAGACGGCCTTGAAAAACTGCCGTTATGACGATGAATAAAAAAACCTTTGCTAACCGAAGAGTTATGCAAAGGTTTTGATGCCTGTTTCCTTGCTTGAAACATAAGCGGGGAAACAGGTTTTTTATTTCCGTTAACCGTAACGGCGTTGGAACTCTTTCATAAAGTCAATCAGTGCTTCCACGCCTTGCAGGGTCATGGCGTTGTAGATGCTGGCGCGCATACCGCCCATCGATTTATAGCCGCGCAGCAGTTGCAGGCCGCGGGTGGTGGATTCTTGGGCGAAGAGCTCGTCTAAATCTTTATCACCGGTGGTGAAAATCACGTTCATTTTAGAGCGTGCGCCGGGATGGACATTGTTGATATAGAAGCCGCCGCTGTTGTCGATGGCTTCGTAAAGCGTTTTGGCTTTCAATGTGTTGATGGTTTCCATCTGTGCCACGCCGCCTTGCGATTGCAGCCAGCGGAACACCAAGCCGGAAATGTAAATCGGATAAGTGGCCGGCGTGTTGTACATGCCTTGTTTTTCAATGTGCGATTTGTAGTTCCAAACATCTGGAATACGGTCGGAACAGCGTTCCAGCAGGTCTTCGCGAATAATCACGATGGTTGCGCCCGAAGGGCCGATGTTTTTTTGAGCGCCCGCATAAATCACGCCGAAATCGCTTACGTTGATTTTTCGCGAAAGAATTTCGCTCGACATATCGCAAATCAAAGGCGGCATGCCGTCTTCCAGTTTAGGCACTTCGCGGTATTGCAGGCCGTGTACGGTTTCGTTGATCACAAAATGTACAAACGCGGAGTTTTTATCGATATCCCAAGAGCTGACGGGCGGCAGATTGGTGTAGTTGAACTGTTTGCCGCCGTCGGCAGCCAAGTGGATTTCGACATCGGAAAGTTTGCCCATTTGAGAGTGGGCAATCGCCGACCAGTTGCCGGTTACCACAGAATCAACCCGTTTGAAACCGTTGGCGAAATTCATCACCACCATATTGAATTGCGAACTTGCTCCGCCTTGCAAAAACAGAACCTTATAGTTGTCGGGTATATCCATCAGCTGGCGCAAATCCTGCTCGGCGTGATAGAGAATGCTCATAAATACGTCGGAGCGGTGGCTCATGGTCATAACAGAAAAGCCCGTTCCGTTGTAGTCGAACATTTCGCTTTGAGCGGTGCGTAATACGGATTCGGGCAAGATGGCAGGGCCGGCTGAAAAATTGTAAATCGGTGTGGGTAGCATGGTGGTTGTGCCTTTTAATCGAAACAAACCCTGTTTGCAGGGCGGTGTTGTTTGAAAACATACATTTGAAAACATACATAAGTTAACGCTGGATTCTAGTCCCGCCACTTGCTTTCCGCAAGGCACAAAACCACTTTTTTGAAGATATTTTTCAGACGGCCTTGTAGTGGATATTTTTAAAAATGATGTATTTCAGATGATTTCAAATTATTTTTAACTGCTATTTCCATTTATTTTAGTGATAAACCCTAGTTTAATGGCTGTGCCTGTGTTTTGCTCATGTTGGCTCCAGCCGTCAAACACGCCTTCATTATTTCGGCAATTCATGAATATCTTATTTTGCTGAGAAGCTCATCAATATTGGCTTCGGTTTGCGAGGCCACTTCTTCTATGCTGATGCCGCGCAAACCGGCTGTGATTTCCGCTATTTCGCGTACGTTTACGGGCTTATTCACCTTGTTTTTCAACATAAACGGGCTGTCGGTTTCCAAAACAATGTTTTCCAATGGCAAGGTTGCGGCAGCTTCGCGGGCTTTTTTCGCGGTAGGATTCAGCAGCAGGGAACCTATTCCGATTTTGAAACCTGCCGAAATTAATGTTCTTGCTTCTTCCAAGCTCCCCGAGAAAGCGTGCGCAATACCGCCTTGGCAAAACCGGGCTTGTTTCACGGCATCTATCACGGCAGAAGTTGCTTTGAGGTTGTGTACGATCACCGGCCGGCGCAGTGCTTGTGCCAATTCAAGTTGCCGGATAAAGCAGCTTTTTTGTATGTGCCTCTGCGCTTCGGTTTGGTTTTTATCGTAAAAATCCAAACCTATCTCGCCGACCCAAGCCCGAGGATGTGCAATGAGCAGGGTTTCAAGCTCTGTGAAATCTTTTTCTCCAGCCGTTTCCGCATACCAGGGATGAATACCCAATCCGATGTGTATGGTTTGGTTGTTTTCCAAAGCCAGCACGTCGTGAAAATCACCGCGTTGTGTCGCCGGAACGATAAAACGGCACACCCGTGCTTTGTCCGCTTCTTCTATAACGTCGGATAAGTGTTGCCGTAATGCGGCATCGGCAAGATGGCAATGGCTGTCGGTAAGTGAAATCATATCAACGGTCTTTCAGAATCAAAGAGACAGGCCGGGGCAATGCAATAGGCTTGATCATGGTCTTTTGGTTATAATGCGGCGTTGTTTACATTTGATACGCGCATACATTATGCACCATTTTCCTACTGTTTCTTTCAAGCGCCGTATTGCAGCACTGCTTTACGAGGCTTTGCTCGTCGGAGCGGTGAGCATGGGTGCCGCTTTGGTGGCCGGAATGGCCGCAATGGCGCTTAACCCTGTTTCGCACATATTGTCCAGCTTGGCGGCAACGCTGATTCTGCTGGCAGTTTGGTGGCTCTATTTCAAAGCCAATTGGCATAAAAAAGGCCAAACACTGCCGATGAGGGTATGGAAAATCGGTTTGACCAATGCGGCGGGCAGCAGGCCGCCGCTGCCTCAGTTGCGTTTGCGCTTTATGTGGGCATGCGTGTTTATCGTGTTTATTCCGATGTTGGTTTATGCGGCCGTGCGCCATTTTAACGGTATCCCGCCCAAGCCGGCCTTTGGCGTTGCCTTGATTTGGTGGATTTTGCCGTGGGGCTTCGCTTTTCTCAATCCCGACCGGCAGTTCTTATACGATTTTCTTGCAGGAACAAGATTGGTTGATTTGAACGAGCAATCCTTCAAAGCAAATCAAAACAAGCCGTCTGAATAAATGTTTTTTCAGACGGCCGCTGCATAGTTTGCCTGCAAACGGCAGTTGATGTATCGAGATCTTTACTTGGGCTGCCTGATCAGTCTGAATCACGAACTTAAAAAGACCGAATTAATTTAGGTTATAATTCATTTCGATTTTCTAACATATTATATTTTTACACACCATGTCTGATTTTTCTTCTACCGGCAACAAATTGATTGAAAGTTCCGGGATTGCCGATTTCTTTTCGGGTTTGTTTGCCCGCCAAGAGTTTGCATCACAGTTATTGGAGCGCAGCTTCAACAATCCGATAGGCTGGTTGGAATTGGGAGTCGTGGCTGCCATTATGGCATTCACATTCTGGTTGTCGGCCTATTGGATAAAGAAACACCCCGTTCAAGAATCTAACCGCTGGGGCTTCGCCCGCCATATTGCCCAGCGCATTCTCTGGCCGATTATGATGCTGATATCGGCAATCGTGGCTTTGTATATTTGGAATTTAAACGGATACAACGCCGTATGGCTGCAACTGCTGGCGATGGCTTCGCGCTGGATGATTCTTATCCGCTTTGCCTTGGCGGTGGTTCACGCAGCCTTACCTTCGAGTAAGTTCACAGATTGGCTGGAGCGTTTTCTCTCTGCCGTGCTTTGGTTTGCTTTTGTGCTGTGGGTTTCCGGTATTGACGACATCATCATCAACGGAATGAAAGCGCTCGAGTTTCCGATAGGCTCGGTAAGGCTCAATCTGTTTACCATTGTTACCGGTATTTTGTGGATTGTGATATTGATGGTCGTGGCCTTGTGGCTGGCCCGCTTTATCGACAACCGCTTAATGTCGAGCCAACGTCTTGACCTGAATTTGCGTATCGTTTTATCTAAAGTAGTTAAAACGGTTATGGTGGCGTTATCTGTTTTAATTGCCTTGCCTTTGGTAGGTATAGATTTAACCGTGTTATCGGTATTCGGCGGTGCATTGGGTGTCGGTATCGGTTTCGGTTTGCAGAAAGTCGCCAGTAACTATATTTCGGGCTTTATCATCTTGGGTGATCGGTCTATCCGCCCCGGCGACCGCTTAACGGTTGATAACTTTACCGGCTATGTAACCAAAATTACCTCGCGTTTTGTTGTGCTTTCCAATACTTCCGGTTCAGAAGCGTTGATACCGAACGAAACATTTGTGACATCAACGGTGATTAACGAATCGTATACCAATGCTTCTCTACGCCAAAGTTTGAACGTTCAGGTAGGCTATAACACGGATTTGGCCGTAGCCTTAAAAATTTTAGAAGAGGTTGCAGCAGAGCAAGAACGCGTTGATGCTTCCCCGCCGCCCAAAGCGGTTATCACCGGATTTGGCGACAACGGCATTGATTTGTCGATAGGGTTTTGGGTGAAAGACCCTGAAAACGGTTTTGTGGTATTGTTTTCAAACATATTTTTTTCAATTTGGAAACGGTTTAACGAAGAAGGCATCGAATTTCCTTACCCTCAGCGCGAAGTTCGTATTTTGAATGACCAACCTTTGCCGGAAAATTTAAACTTGCCGATTGAAGCAGAACAAAAAGGTGTGCAAAACCAAAATGCTTCAGAACACACTACCCGACAGCATATTTGAGGCAGTTATGACCCGATCTCTCAAACGGCCGGTTTCTATTCTTGTAGTGTTGCACGACGGCAACAATAATGTATTGTTAATAGAGCGCGCAGACCGAAAAAACTTTTGGCAGTCTGTTACCGGCAGCTTAGAGCCGGATGAGGAGCCGGAAGCGGCAGCATTACGAGAAGTTGCAGAAGAAACAGGGGTTTATCTTTCAGGCGGCCAGCTTATAAATTGGTATGAGAGTAATGTGTACGAGATTTATGAACACTGGCGCCACCGGTATCCTGAAGGGGTAACACACAATACGGAACACGTATTTTCGGCAAAGATAGCTCGTGAAACGCCTATTAAACTCAACCGTTCCGAGCATTTGGCATTCGAATGGGTACCTGTGGAGCAAGCTGCAGAAAAGGTGTTTTCCCCTTCAAATAAAGAAGCTATTTTAAATTTGCATAAGCATTTGTTTTAAATTTGAATTTGTAGGATAATTTAAAGTAATGTAAAGCAAGCTGGAGGCTTTGCTGTTAAGTAGCCTGATTATATTAGATAAAATTATGAGCCAATACTTTACGTTGTTTAATCTGCCGGTTGCTTTTGATATTGATGAAAGTGTTCTTGATCAAACCTACCGCACCCTGGCTGCCCAATTTCACCCCGACAAATTTGCGGCGGCTTCGGTATTTGAACAGAAGCAGGCTGTTATGATGGCTTCTACGGTGAATGAAGCTTATCGGGTGCTTAAAAACCCCATCGACCGCTCGGCTTATCTGCTCAAAGAGCAGGGAATAGATGCCGATGCACCCGAGCACACGGCTTTTGACCCTGAATTTCTCATGCAGCAGATGGAATGGCGGGAGACTTTGGCAGAAGCACGCGCAAAACACGACGAACCGGCGCTTATCAAACTCAAAGAAGAAATTATCGAGCAACAAAAACAGCTTTACATGCAGCTGCAACAAGATTTTGCCAACCATGCTTATGAAGAGGCCGCCGTTCAAGTAAGGCAAGGGCGTTTTTTAGATAAGATGTTGCAGGAAATACAGGCGGCAATGCCTTAAATGGTTGTTGTGATTAAGCTTCATTGCCGACAAAATGCAGCCGATATTCAGGCAAACAGTTTCAATTTGGCTATTTATCGGTTGGCGGATATATCATTTTAAGAGGAGTGATAGAAACATAAACGGTATACCCATTCTTCATTTAGTTATGGGCAAGTTAAATTTAAAATAAAGTGGAAACCATGAAACACATTACTTTACTTTTTGCTGCGCTTTTACTCAGTGCCTGTCATATACATACGGACGAAAGCCGCCGTAACAAACTGTTGCGTTTTGCGGCCAGCCATCCGGTTGCCGCCAAAGCTATCGGTTTGAAAGGCGAAGATTCCATCAATATCACCAGCAATTCGACCCGTTTCGCAGAGAAAACCGGTTTGGACAATAAAGCCAACGGTGAAGGCAGGGGCACTCAGGTGAACGCATTCCGTCATGCTTTGTGGCAGGCGGCAGTAGCATCGCGTTTTGGCACAGACATTGCTAAAAAAGTAGGGGATGCCAATGAAGACGATGCTTCTATTCGCGAAAGAAAAACCAAATATTTCAGCCGTTTTGCTGCCGATCAAGCCGTTGACTTGCGTAACAACCGCATAGGAAGAACCATCGGTGCCGCCAATCCCGAAGCCAATATCAAAGTTTTGGCTCAAAGCGTATTGACTCATTTCCACAAAGAAGGTTTGTGGACAGCCAAGCCGGTTAAAGAAAAGGGTTACACTTATTGGATGATCAGCCAAAGCAAGCTTTCCAAAGCCGAATTCCAATCTGCGCAAAGTAAAATCAATTTATTGAACCTCAATGGTTTTACAGATGAAGAACAAGAAAAATACGATGCAGATAAAGCAGCTAACTCTTTTAAAAACAATATTTTCAAATAAACAGGAATAAGCGGCGCACAACTGCTCCGCTTTATTCCGGCAAACCAAATAATCATAATACCGGCTTGATTTGTCGTACTCAGTGTAGTACCTTCAACAAGCCTTATTACATGATTATTTGGTTTTTTGTTTGCTACTTAAATGGGCAAGAAAGGTTTGTATGACTGAAAAAATCCGCCTGATTATCGATACCGACCCCGGTCAGGATGATGCAGCAGCCATTTTGATGGCGCATGGCCTTGCCAAGCGCGGCTTGGTTGATTTTATGGCTTTAACTGTGGTTGCTGGGAATGTGGGCCTGCACCACACCGCCAATAATGCACGGATTATCTGCGATTGGGCCGGAGAAAAAGAGTTTCCCGTTTATGCGGGGGCAGGCAAACCTTTGTTGCGCACGCTGGTAACGGCTGAAGAAGTTCACGGCAAAACGGGTTTGGACGGTGCTGAATTGCATGATCCCGAATGCCCGTTGCAACCGGTGCATGCCGTGCCGTATTTGATTGATACTTTGCGTAAAGCAGATGATGCGAGCATCACGATTTGCCCGATCGGGCCGTTGACCAATATCGCCCAAGCCCTAACATTGGCTCCCGATATTGCGCGCGCCATTAAACACATTGTTTTAATGGGCGGCAATTATTTCGAGGCGGGTAATATTACCCCTGCGGCCGAATTTAATTTTTATGTCGATCCCCATGCTGCGCAAATTGTACTGCAAAGCGGTGTGCCGATTACCGCTTTACCTTTGGATGTAACGCATAAAGCCTGTATCACAACGCCGCGTATGGATGTGTTGCGCCGTCAAAACAATACCAACGGTAAGCGTTTGGCCAATATTCTGCAAAGTTACGAGCGTTTCGATACGCAGAAATTCGGCTTGGAGGGCGGCCCGTTGCACGATCCTTGTGCCGTTACTTATGCGATGTTCCCCGAACTGTTTACCGGCAAAGCCTGTCATGTTGCGGTTGAAACACAGAGTGAATTGACAATGGGCGCGTGCGTGGTTGATTGGTGGGGAACAACCGGTAAGCCTGCAAATGTGAATTGGATCACGGAAGTTGATGCCGATAGAATGTTTGAGGAATTAGCCAAGTCTATTGAAGCATTGCCTTAAATTCAAAATATCGATTACCGGCACAATATATTGATTTGATATTGCCGGTTATGGCGTGGAGGCCGTCTGAAAATTGTATTTTCAGACGGCCTTTTGCATGATTCCTACCGTTTTTCTTCACAGCCATACTCCCAAATAACTATCTCCGTCCCCCTTTCAGCCAGCTGCCATACATTCCTTTGCTGCCTTTATTTGCGCTTTCGGCGCATATTTTTATTGCGTGCCATCCACTAAGCTTCTATCTGTGAAAAAGTTTTACAACAACGACAGCAACCACTTGACGAAGTTGTTGTTCAGACGGCCTTGAAGCCTGTTTGAGAGGCCGTCTGAACAGCCAAACCAAAAGGAACACCATCATGAAAATCAGAGCACAAGTCGGCATGGTTCTGAACTTGGACAAATGTATCGGCTGCCATACCTGCTCCGTTACCTGTAAAAACGTGTGGACTTCGCGCGACGGCGTGGAATATGCGTGGTTTAACAACGTGGAAACCAAGCCCGGCATCGGATTTCCGAAAAACTGGGAAGACCAAAATAAATGGAACGGCGGCTGGGTGCGCAAGCCCGACGGCAAGCTGGTGCCGAAGCAGGGCGGCAAGTTGAAGATTTTGGCAAACATTTTTGCCAACCCGAATATGCCGAAAATCGACGACTACTACGAGCCGTTCACCTACGATTACGAGCATCTGCAAAACGCGCCGAAAATGCCGACACCGCCGACCGCGCGTCCGATTTCCGTGCTCACCGGCAAAAAAATGGACAAGGTGGAATGGGGCCCGAACTGGGAAGACGATTTGGCGGGCGAGTTTGAGAAGCGGGCGAAAGACGTGCTGTTTGAAGGCATTCAGAAAGACATGCACGCCGCGTTCGAGCAAACCTTCATGATGTATCTGCCGCGCCTGTGCGAGCATTGTTTGAACCCGACCTGTGTGGCTTCCTGCCCGTCCGGTAGTATTTACAAGCGCGAAGACGACGGCATCGTGTTGATCGACCAAGACAAATGCCGCGGCTGGCGCATGTGCGTATCGGGCTGCCCATACAAAAAAATCTACTACAACTGGACTTCGGGCAAGGCCGAAAAATGCACGTTCTGCTACCCGCGTATCGAAGGCGGCCAGCCAACCGTGTGTTCCGAAACCTGCGTAGGCCGCATCCGTTATTTGGGCGTGCTGCTGTATGACGCAGACAAAATCGAACAGGCCGCTTCGGTAGCCAACCCACAAGATTTGTACGAACAGCAATTGGGCGTGTTCTTGAACCCGCACGACCCTGAAGTACAACGCGAAGCCTTGAAACAGGGCATCAGCCAAAGTTGGATTGATGCGGCCAAACAATCGCCGGTGTACAAAATGGCGATGGAGTGGAAAGTGGCGTTCCCGCTGCACCCCGAATACCGCACCTTGCCGATGGTTTGGTATATCCCGCCCTTATCGCCGATTCAGTCTGCCATCGAAAACGGTTTGGTGGGCGAAAACGGCATCATTCCGAGCGTGGACGAAATGCGTATTCCGCTGCGTTATCTGGCCAACCTGCTCACTGCCGGCAAAGTGGAGCCGATTAAACTCGCGCTGGAGCGCATGATTGCCATGCGCCGTTTCAAACGCGGCCAAGTGGTGCACGGCGAAACGCCGGAGGAAACGCTGGCAGGCACCGGCCTCACGCCCGAAATGGTGGAAGACATGTATCAAATCATGGCGATTGCCAATTATGAAGACCGCTTTGTGATTCCGACTTCGCACAAAGAAATGGTTGAAAACAGCTTTGAAGACAAATCGAGCTGCGGCTTTACTTTCGGGAACGGCTGTTCCGGCGGCGGCGAAGAAAACCTGTTCGGCAAGCGCAAAGGCACGCCGATTATCTTCCACGGCCTGCGTAAAGATGCCGAGAAAAACCGCGAAGAAGGAGTGCACTGATGGGCGCAAATCCTGTTTACCGGTGGTTTTCCGCGCTGCTGTGCTACCCCGAAGCCGAGCTGATTGAAGCCTTGCCCGAATTTCAGACGGCCTTGCAAGAATGGCCGGAGCTGCAAGCACAAGCAGGCCGTCTGAACAGCTTTTTGGGCTACCTGAACAGCCACAGCCTGCGCGAATTGCAGGAACGCTACGTCGCCACTTTCGACCGCAACCGCAACCACGCGCTCTACATTTTCGAGCATGTGTACGGCGAAGACCGCGACCGCGGCAGCGCGATGGTGGACTTACTGGAAGAATACCGCAGCCGCGGTTTCGAGTTGGGCAACGACGAGCTGCCCGATTACCTGCCCGTGCTGCTGGAATATTTAAGCCAAGTGCCGTCTGAACACGCCCAAAAGCTGCTCGGCGATGCCGTGCATGTGGTTGCCCACATCGGCGGCAAACTCGAAAAAAGCGGTTCGCCTTACGCTGTGTTGCTGCAAGGCATTACCGCACTCAGCCCGGTGGCAGCGCGCCCGTTGGTCGAGCCGCCCGTGCGCGATATGGACGAAGCGATGGAAACGTTCGGCCCCGACATTTCCGGCACCGAGCCGCTGCTGAAACCCCGCATAGAAACCGTACAGTTTTATCCTAAAGCCGCTTTTCAGACGGCCACAAAAGGAGCGCAAACATGAACACCCTGCATCAATTCTTTTTCGGCATTTTTCCCTATATAGCCTTGGCGATTTTCTTTTTCGGCAGCCTCGTGCGCTTCGACCGCGAACAATATTCGTGGAAAAGCGAATCCAGCCAAATCCTGTATGAAGGCCAATTGCGCTTGGGCAACATCTTGTTTCACGTCGGCATTTTGGCCGTGTTTTTCGGGCATTTGTTCGGCCTGCTCACGCCTTTATGGTTTTGGGACGCGCTGGGCATTTCGCACGGAGCCAAGCAGATTTTTGCAATGGTGATGGGCGGCATCTTCGGCGTGATGGCGATGATCGGTTTGGTTATTCTGCTGCAACGCCGTCTGAAATGCGACCGCTTGGCCGCCAACAGCACTTGGCGCGACAAACTGGTACTGATTTGGCTCATCATTACCTTAGGCTTGGGCTTGTTGACCATCTTCGTGAGCATGGGGCATACCGACGGCCACGAAATGGTGAAACTGATGACTTGGGCGCAGCATATCGTTACCTTCCGCGGTGATGCCGCCGGCCATATCGAAGACGTGAACTTCCTGTTCAAACTGCATATGGTAATGGGTATGGGCTTGTTTGTGATTTTCCCCTTCACCCGCTTGGTGCATGTGTGGAGCGGCTTCGCCAGCGTAACCTACTTAGGCCGTGCATGGCAGTTGGTGCGCCGCCGTTGATGACGTGCCGCAGCACCCGATAACCGAAAACTTTACAAACCCGCTGATGTAGATTGTGTAAAGACTCCAAGCGGTTATTTTTGATATAAATCAGAATTCATAAGGCCGTCTGAAACTTTTTCAGACGGCCTTATGACTTATTACTTTGTTTTGTCATAACCTTCAATAAGGAAACGGCAATATGCAGGCATAGTTCTAACGGACTAGGGCGGCAAGGCGGTAGGCTTATTTCCGATATGGATAAAATAACGCATAGTAGCAGCTTTATCAAAGGGCGGTTGTGCGCGCCCTACGTTTTTACGGAGCACGGCGTTGCGGTTTACTTTTCTCAACAGCTTGTCGGCACGTTTGAAATTTCTCACGGTGATGTGGGTTTCGGCGGCATTGGCATCGATTATTTTCACCTTGCTGCTGTCGTGGCGGCTGGAGGGCAGCGCGGCGGCGATTAACGATGCCGGCAGCCTGCGTATGCAGGTTTACCGCTTGGGCTTGATGTTGCGCGAACAGCATGATCCGGCAGACATCGGCGAAAGAATCAGCCGTTTCGACACCACCGTTCAGCAACTTGAAACGGGCAATCCGGTGCGGCCGCTGTTTCTGCCCGATACGCCCGAAGTAAACAGCCGCATGGAAGGGTTGAAATCGGAATGGCGGCAAATCAGGCCGCTGCTGCAAAATGCCGCCCGCCAACGCACAGGGGTGGAAGAAAAGCGTTTGCACGAATTTGTTGCTTCCATCGACGGCTTGGTGTCTGCCGTAGAAACCGTTAACTCGCGCCATACCTACTGGCTGCGGCTGTTTCAAAGCGGGCTGATGGCGATGGTGCTGATCGGCGCGGGTGTGATGGTGGTGCTGCTGTATTTGTGGATTATCCGGCCGATGGAAGAGCTGCAAAACGGAGTGTTGGGCATTCACGACGGCAAATTGGGAACGCAAGTGCCGATTCACGAGTTATCCGAGTTTGCCCAGCTCGACCACGGTTTCAACCAAATGAGCAGCCGCCTGCAACAGCTTTACGCCAATCTCGAGCATGAAGTGGATGAAAAAACCCGCGACTTGGCCGATAAAAACTATACGCTGCAAACGCTGTATTCGTTTTCACGCTTTCTCAACCAAACGCAAACCGCAGCCGAAGCGGGCAATATGTTTTTAGAAAAAATCATGAGACTGATTCCCGCCAGCGCAGGCAGCATACGTCTGCTCGATTTCAGACGGCACCGCATGGATTTGGTTGCCCATACCGGCCTGCCCGATACCCTGCAAAACGCCGAAGCCTGCCAGCGTTTGGAAGACTGCTTTTGCGGCAAAAGCGTGCAGCAGAGCGGTTGGCAGCCGATTCATTTCGACAGGCCGACGGGGGCTTCGGTGGCCATGCACACCACGGGTTGCGAGAAATCGGGTTTTCACTACCTTCAGGTATTCAAAATCCGCTACAACCACCATGATTTAGGGATTATGACTCTGTATTTTCACGAAAAATACGCTTTTAACACCCACACCACCCATCTGCTCGATTCTTTGTGCAACCTTTTGGGACTGGTGCTGACCAACATCCGTCTGGCCGACGAAAGCCGCCAGTTGGCCGTGCTGCAAGAACGCAACCTGATGGCGCAGGGGCTGCACGACAGCATCGCCCAAACGCTCACTTTTTTAAATTTGCAGGTACAGATGCTCGAAAGCGCCATGGCGGCGGGCAATCAGGAACAGATGTCGGAAAACCTGCAATTCATCAAAGACGGCGTGCAGGAATGCTATGAAGACGTGCGCGAACTGCTGCTGAATTTCCGCACCAAAATCAGCAAAAAAGAATTTGCCGAAGCCGTGCAAACGCTTACCGCACGTTTCAAACAGCAAACCCAAACCGATATCGAAGTGGTGTGGCACGGCCACGGCCCCAATTTGAGCAGCGAGCAGCAGTTGCAGTTTATTTTTATTTTGCAGGAAAGCCTTTCAAATATCCGCAAGCACGCCCAAGCCACCTCGGTGAAGGTTACGCTGGATAACGAACATGATTTTGTGATGACGATTACCGACAACGGCAACGGCTTCGATACCGCTTCGCTCGAAACCTTATCGGGCAGCCATGTCGGCCTGAACATTATGCGCGAACGGGCATTGCGTATTCATGCGCGTTTGGATTTGGAATCTCAACCCGGGCAATATACGCAAGTGCGTTTGACTCTGCCGCAAGAAGAAAGAATTTTGATTTGATATGGAAACGAACGAAAAAATCAGCATCATTTTGGTGGACGACCACACGCTGTTCCGCAGCGGCATCAAAGCCCTGCTGGCGCGGCAGGAAGATTGCGAAGTGGTCGGCGAAGCGGCCGACGGCTTGAGCGGCGTAAAGTTGGCCGAACAGCTCAATCCCGACGTGGTGCTGTTGGATTTGGACATGCCGGTGATGAACGGCCGCGAAGCATTGGCGCAGATACTCAGCAGCCGCCCCGACCAAACGGTGGTGATGCTGACCGTCTCCGAAGACAGCGAAGATTTAACCGAATGTATGCGCTTGGGCGCGCGCGGTTTTCTGCTGAAAAACATCAACGCCGAGTTTTTGGTGGATGCCATCAAAAAAGCTGCCGCCGGCGACAACGTGTTTTCGCCCGAAATGACCGCGCGGCTGGTGCAGTCGCTGATACGCCCCGCCGCGCCCGCCGCCGCAGGGGCTTTGGATACGCTCACGCCGCGCGAGATGGAAATTCTCGGCCACCTCGCTGCCGGACACAGCAACAAAATCATTGCCCGCAAGCTGGATTTGGCCGAGTCCACCATCAAAGTGCATGTGCAGAGCATTTTGCGCAAGCTGGAGCTGACCAGCCGCGTGCAGGCGGCGGTGTATGCGGTGCAGCATAATGTGCCGCAACCTAACGATTAAAAACAATCAAATCGTGCCTTGAGGCCGTCTGAAAAACGGTCGGGCTGTTAGCGAAACGATAAAGGAAATGTGATGAAAAGCAGTGCGCGCAACCAATTGGTAGGCAAAGTGACCGCGCTCGAAGAAGAGGGCGGCAGCTGTTTGGTTACCGTGGCAACGGATTCGGGTATCGAGATACAGGCACAGATCAGCAGCTTCAGCCGCCGCCGTCTGAAACTGGCAACGGGCAGCATGGTCGTGGTGATGGTGAAGGCGGCTTCGATTGTGATTGCCACCGATTTGGCGCCGATGGTGCTGTCGGCGGAAAACTGCTTGCCCGGCAAGGTTAAGCGGGTGGAGCAGGGCGCGGTGAACAATGTGGTTACGCTGGATATCGGCGACCATCATTTGTGCGCCACAATTACGCTGTACAGCAGCGAAACTTTGGCGTTGCAGCCGGGCAAACCGGCCGCTGCCGTATTCAATGCCAACCAAGTGATGCTGGGCGTTTTGGTTTAGCCGCCGCAGCGTTTGCCGCATTCGGGCATATCAGGCCGTCTGAAAATATATTTCAGACGGCCTGATGCTTTTCAGCAAAAGAGATACGACTAAATAACTACTCCGATGCCCATTTCGGCGGATACGGGGCTATGCCAATGCTTTGTATGCCCGATGCTTCAAGTGAATGCGCCATGCGTATCAAGAGAGTAACTTAACCGTAGGCAAAATTTCTTTGATCACTTCAATAAGAAAGGGAGGGGCGGCGAGATGGCCTCGGAAACTTACAAACGCTACTCGGTGCTGGTATCCAGCACGCTTTCGTTTACGGTGTGTTTTATGGTGTGGATGATGCTGGCGGTGGTCGGCATCAAAGTGCAGGAAGAAATGGGCTTCAACCAAACCCAATACGGCATTTTGATTGCGCTGCCGGTGTTGTCAGGCTCGCTGATTCGGGTGCCGCTGGGCATTCTTACCGATAAATACGGCGGACGCGTGGTGCTGTTTGCGCTGATGGCGATTTCGGTACCGGCGATTTTTCTGATGAGTTATGCCGACCAATATTGGCATTTTCTGATTATCGGCCTGCTTATGGGTTTGGCGGGCGGCTCGTTTTCGGTGGGTACGCCTTATGTGGCGCGCTGGTTTCCCAAACATCAGCAAGGGATGGCGATGGGGGTGTTCGGCGCGGGCAACGCGGGTTCTGCCGTTAACAAATTTTTGGCCGCTTGGCTAATCACCACTTACGGCACTTGGCAGATCGTGCCTACCGTGTATTCGGCGATTATGCTGGCCATGGCAATTATTTTCTGGTTCACCAGCTATCATGATCCCAAGCATTTGGTGTCGTCGAGCGTGACGCTTCGAGAGCAGCTTGCTTTGCTGAAAGACCCCGGCGTGCTGCGTTACAGCCAATATTATTCGGTGGTGTTCGGCGGCTATGTGGCGCTGGCCTTGTGGATGACCAAATATTATGTGGGCGAATACGGCATGGAGCTGAAAACGGCGGCGTTTCTGGCGGCGTGTTTCTCGCTGCCCGGCGGCGTGCTGCGTGCGTTCGGCGGCTATCTTTCCGACAAATTCGGTGCGTATAAGGTAACGTGGGCGGTGATGTGGGTGTGCTGGGTGTGCTTCTTCCTGCTTTCTTACCCGCAAACCGACTTGGTTATCCAAACCAAAAACGGCCCCTTGAGTATGCACATCGGCTTGGGCGTTACCCTGTTTACCGTGCTGATGTTTACCGTGGGCGTGGCGACGGCGGTGGGCAAAGCCTCGGTGTTCAAATTCGTGGCCGACGACTACCCCGACAACATCGGCGCAGTATCTGGCATCGTGGGCTTGGCCGGCGGTATGGGCGGATTTCTGCTGCCGATTATGTTTGGCGCGCTGGAAGACTGGACGGGCATCCGTTCGACATCGTTCATGCTGCTTTACGGCACGGTGTGCGTATCGCTGATTTGGATGCACTTCTCGTTTAAAGCCAAGCGCGACCAAGAATTGAAAGCCTTGAATCAGAAACAGTCGTAATCCTTATATCAGGCCGTCTGAAAGCGCAGCGGTTTTTTTTTAGACGGCCTCAACAGGTTTCTTTTTACGGAGTATCGTTATGTCGCATTTGATCGAACACTGGCAGCCGGAAGACAAAGCATTCTGGCAGAAAACCGGTAAAAAAATCGCCACCCGCAACCTGTGGATTTCCATTCCCGCCCTTCTGCTGGCCTTTGCCATTTGGCAGGTGTGGAGCGTGGCGGTGGTTAACCTGCCCAATATCGGCTTTAAATACAGCGAAAACCAGCTTTTCTGGCTGGCGGCGTTGCCTGCGCTTTCCGGCGCGACCCTGCGTATTTTTTACTCGTTTATGGTGCCGATATTCGGCGGACGCAAATGGACGGCTTTATCGACAGCCAGCCTGTTGCTGCCCGCCATCGGCTTGGGCTTCGCCGTGCAAAACCCCGATACCGACTACATCACCATGATGGTGTTGGCCTTACTATGCGGCTTCGGCGGCGGCAACTTCTCGTCGAGCATGGCCAATATCAGCTTTTTCTATCCCAAAGCGGAAAAAGGCACAGCTCTGGGCTTGAACGCGGGCTTGGGTAATTTGGGCGTTTCCACCGTTCAATTTGTCGTGCCGCTGGTGATTACCGCCGGCATTTTCGGTGCGTTTGGCGGCGAACCGCAAACTTGGGTCAAAGGCGACGTTACCAAGCAAATGTGGCTGCAAAATGCGGGCTTTATTTGGGTGCCGTTTATCATTCTTTCCACTTTGGCGGCATGGTTCGGCATGAACGATTTGGCCAGCGCGAAAGCCAGCTTTAAAGACCAAGCCATTATTTTCAGCCGCAAGCACAACTGGATTATGTGCATTCTCTATTTGGGCACGTTCGGTTCGTTTATCGGCTTCGCGGCAGGTTTCCCGCTGCTGATTAAAAGCCAGTTTACCGGCATCGACCCGGTGAAATACGCCTTCTTGGGGCCGTTGGTGGGTGCGCTAGCACGTCCGTTCGGCGGTTGGATTTCCGATAAAATCAAGAGTGGCGCGGCGGTTACCCAAATCGTATTCGCAGGCATGATTATCGCCGTGTTCGGTGTGATCGCTTTTCTGCCGAGCAACGGGCAGGGCGGCAATTTCTGGGGCTTCTTCGCCTGCTTCTTGGCCTTGTTTGCGCTGACGGGCATCGGCAACGGTTCAACCTTTATGCAGGTGCCGGTAATTTTCCTCAATATGCACCAAAAGTTTGCCGACGAAGGCAAGGTCAGCGAAGAGCAGGCGCGTCTGGACGCTACCAAAGAAGGTGCGGCGGTGATCGGTTTTACGGCGGCATTTGCGGCTTACGGCGGTTTCTTCATCCCGAAAAGCTACGGCACGTCTATCGACCTCACCGGCGGCGTGAACGCGGCTTTGATCGGCTTCATCATTTTCTATGCTATTTGTTTGGTGTTGAACTGGTGGTACTACGCCCGTAAAGGTGCGGAAGCCAAGTGCTGATCAATGAAGCATATGAGGCCGTCTGAAAAAGTTCAGACGGCCTTTTTCAGGCGGCCTTAATGCCTTGTGCAAACTTTTCACGGCAGCGGGCAACTAATCCCTCGGATAGGGAGGAAATACTCCCAAAGTAGCATACGGGCTATGCCTTTGCGGTTTGGGTTCATGCTTTAGGGGCATTCTGCATGCGCTATCACGGCTTTATGATGTCATTACCCGCAAACCCTCAAGTGGGCGGGTACACACCGCATCACACCGCCGTATGCCGTTGCGCCAAAAACATATAAAGCGCAACCTGTCTTGGTATATCATCCGGCATACCGCTCGCTGTTATTTTTATTTTGCAATCAAGGATAAACCATGTCGCTCACATCCGTTACCGAACTGCAAACCCTGATTCGGGCGCATATCGATAAAAGCAAATACCGCCCCGAGATTGAAACCGTAGCCGTTGCCCGTGCCGCAGGACGCGTTTTGGCGCAAGACATTACGTCGCCCTTGAATATTCCGTGTGCCGATATTTCCGCTATGGACGGCTACACTTTGCCGGCCGCAGCCGAAGCGGGCAGCCGTTGGCAGGTGGCGGGAGAATCGGCGGCGGGCAAACCGTTTGCAGGCAATGTGCCCGAAGGCGGATGCGTTCGGATTATGACCGGTGCGGTTGTGCCGACAGGCGGCGCGTGCGTGGTATTGAAAGAAAACGTAACCGTCGAAGAAAACAGCATCGTGCTCAACCAAACCGCCCGCGCAGGCGACAATATCCGCTATTGCGGCGAAGAAGTCGCCATCGGCAATACCGTGCTGCAAGCTGGGCGTATTCTGCGCACGGCCGATATCATGCTGCTGGCTGCGCTGGGCGTCGGCGAAGTGCCGGTGTACCGCAAAATCAAAGTGGCGGTGTTATCCACCGGCGACGAACTGCACGAACCCGGCACACCGGTGGGCAGACCCGACCAAGTGTACGACAGCAACCGCCACACGCTGATGGCGCGGCTGAACCTGCTGCCGGTGGAAGTGCTCGATTTGGGGCAGGCCGCCGACGATTTGGAAGGCGTGCTGCATGTGCTCGACGAAGCCGCCCAGCAAGCCGATGTGGTCATCACTTCAGGCGGCGTATCCGTGGGCGATTATGATTACGTTCGCGAAGCCGTATTGCGTTTGGGCGCCATTCATCATTACAAAGTGGCCGTGAAGCCCGGAAAGCCTTTTGTGTTCGGCAAAATGCTAAACACTTGGTATTTCGGTTTGCCCGGCAACCCCGTGTCCGGCTTTGTGGGCTTCGACCTCTTCATCAAAGAAGCCTTGTGGCTGCTGTGCGGCGCAACAGATGTGCCGCAGCCATTGCGTTTTTCGGCCGTCTTAACCCAGCCCGTGAAAAAATCGCCCGGCCGCACCGACATCCAGCGCGCGCTTTTGCAGCAAGAAGCCGACGGAAGCTGGTCGGCCTCACCCTCCGGCGCACAGGATTCCCACCGCGTATGGGGCGTGAGCCGCGCCAACGGCTACATGATTCTGCCGTGTGAGGCAGGCGATTTGCCCGCCGGCACGCTCGTAACCGTCCAGCCTTTTACGGAGGCTTTCTTATGAACGCACTGACCGACCCTTTCCAACGCCGTCTGACTTACCTGCGTTTGTCCGTTACCGATTTGTGCAACTACCGCTGCGTGTATTGCCTGCCCGACGGTTATCAAGGCAAGGCTAAACCCGACGAACTGAGCCTGCGCGAAATCGAAACACTGGTGCAAACATTCGCCCGTAACGGCACGCGCAAAATCCGTCTTACCGGCGGCGAGCCGACCTTGCGCCGCGACTTGGCCGACATCATTGCCATCTGCAAAGCACAGCCCGAAATCGAACAAGTTGCCCTGACCACCAACGCTTTCAAGCTCGCCAAACTTTTCCCCGCCTACCGCGCGGCAGGCTTAGACAAACTCAACATCAGCATCGACAGCTTCGACCCCGAAGTGTTTTACCAAATCACCGGCAAGCGCGAATGCCGCAATATCTTGCGCGCATTAGACGATATTTTGGCCGAAGGTTTCTACTCGATAAAAGTGAACACCTTATTAATGCGCCGCTACATCGACAGAACGCTCGCCGACGCACTAGAGTTCGTGCGCCACCGCCCCGTTACGCTGCGTTTTATCGAACTGATGCAAACCCGCGATAATTTTTCACTCTTCAACGCACAACACCTTTCCGCCGCAGGATTGGAAGCCGATTTACAGGCACAAGGCTGGCAACTGATGCCGCGCCAAGCACACGCCGGCCCTGCCCGCGAATACTGGCATCGCGATTTTGCCGGCAGCATCGGCTTTATCGCCCCGTACAGCAAAGATTTCTGCCGCAGCTGCAACCGATTGCGCGTCAGCGCCCAAGGCAAAATGCACCTGTGCCTGTTCGGCGGCACCGCCTACGACCTCCGCCCATGGTTACAAAGCGGTGACACACAAGGATTGCAGCAGCACTTGCACGAACTGATGGTGGAAAAGCCGGAACATCACTTCCTGCACAACAAAAAATTCGGCTTGATACGCGACCTTTCAATGATTGGCGGATAGGAACAATACCCTGCAGAGCATGTTGTTAGGCCGTCTGAAACTTTCAGACGGCCTTTTGTCATATGCAAATGGAAAATAAATATCTGTTCTGCTATATTTCTAAAACATAATTTCCCTTTATACACACCGCTTTGGAACACCTGCGATGACTCAAACCCAATCCTACCACCTCAGCTTCTCCCGCTTCAGCCCGCCCCTCTCCGTCGTCTCCTTCACCGCTTCTGAGACACTCAACAGCGCCTACCGTCTCGACATCGAACTCACCTCCGCCGATGCCGACCTACCGCTGTCGTCGTACATCAACCAAGCGGCTAAGTTTACGGTAACGCCGGTAAGCTCTGATGCGTTGGGTTTGATTGACGGGATGTTGGCTCCCCAAGCGTTGAAGGAATGGAGCGGCATCATCACATCCTGCGAGAAGCTGTCGGTATCGGCCGACGAAACCCGTTACCGCATGGTATTGGAACCGCGCATCGCCGCATTGAAGCACCATCGCACTTCGCGGCTGTTTCAAAACCAAAACGTTCCCGACATTATTTCATCGCTGCTGAAACACCACGGTTTTGCCGGCGTCGATTTCCGTTTCAACACTTCCCGCGAATACGGTGTACGCGAATATGTGACCCAGTATCAGGAAAGCGACTTCGCCTTTATCAACCGGCTGTGCGAAGAAGAAGGGATTTGGTACGCCTTCGAGCAGAACGCTCAATATGGCGATGTGGCGGTATTCGGTGACGATGCCGCCCATTATTTTCGCGACAACCGTCATCCGTATCCCTACCGCCCCCATGGTGGGTTGGAGAGTATCGGCGAAGAAGCGGTGTTCGCCTTACAGGTGAAGCACAACCCGATTCTCGAATCCATCCGCGTCGGCGATTACAACTACCGCGATGCCGATACCGATTTGTCGTCCCAAGTAACGGCGAAGGATAAGGAAAGCGATAGCAGCGTCTTACTCGGCAGCGACAGCCATTGGGGTTTGCATCAAAAGACACCCGCAGAAGCCCAACTTCAGACGGCCTTACTGCAACAGCTCAACCACAGCCGCCGTATTGTTGCCTCCGGCAGCGGCAACATTACCGCCCTCAGCCCCGGCCAAGTGTTTCAGACGGCCCCGAGCTTCAGCGAAGCGC
>NZ_LGZA01000023.1:0-45839 GCF_001308005.1 Neisseria sp. 74A18 | reverse complement strand
ATATTCAAGTTATTTATTTATGAATAATAAATATTTTGCTGGTTTTGGAGATTTTTGATTTGAAAAACGGCTTGAAAAACTGTTGCATTTTTTACACTTTTTTTGTGCTTGCTTGTCAAATTTCCCATCGGGATAGGTTTTAAAACGGGGTTTTATGACGTGAAAATCAAATACCGTTTGCATAAAAACAAAATAACTTTATCTTTATTTTTATTTAAATAGCATGTAAGTTTGGGCTTGTTGGTAATGACATTTAGTTAATTAAACGGTTGTGAATATCTATTTAGAATAATTTTGAGTGGTTGTTTTACCGATGAGACTGCTTGAGGCAGTGCATTCCGTTAAAAAAGAAGCAGCGTGACCGGCTTGCGTATTGCCTGAGCACGCTGATTTTGTTTGTTGAACGGTGAGCGGATATTGGTGATTGACTATACTGGTGTCTGCTTCGGCAGGTTACAGGCAGCGATGCTGCAAGGCCGGTAATCGGGTGCGGACGCTGTTGAGCCGTGCCGCATCCAATTCGGCAATCACAAGGCCTTCGCCTTCCGGCAGCACATCCAGTATTTCGCCCCACGGGTCGATAATCATGCTGTGGCCGAATGTGCGCCTGCCGCTTTCGTGTGTGCCGCCTTGTGCCGAAGCAATCACATAGCATTGGTTTTCTACGGCACGGGCGCGCAGAAGCAGTTCCCAATGTGCTTTGCCTGTGGTGTAGGTGAAAGCGGCGGGAAGTAAGAGTACGTCGAAGGGCAGTTGGGCGCGGAAAAATTCGGGAAAGCGCAAGTCGTAGCACACGCCTGCGGCCAAGTTGATGCCGTCGGCTGTAAAGCGGGGAACTTCCTGCCCGGCTGTAATCGTGTCGGCTTCGGAATAGCGTTCGCCCAAGCCCGAGTAGCCGAACAAATGTATTTTATTGTAGGCGCCGACACATTCTCCGCTGCGGTTGTACACCGTCATGGTGTTCAACACTTTATTAGCGTCCGGGCTTTGTAAGGGTATGGTTCCGCCGAAGAGAACGACGCCGTTTTGTTTGGCCGCTTCGCTTAAGGCCGTCTGAAACGTTCCCGCGCCCAAAGTTTCGGCAAACGCGAGCTTGTCGGTATCGTTTTTGCCCATCAATGGCCAGTATTCGGGCAACAATACCCACGCAGCACCTGCGGCAGCGGCTTTGGCAACCAAGCGTTGCATGGTTTGGATATTGGCTTCGGGGTCAATGCCCGACACCATTTGAACGGCGGCAACTCTCACGGTATGCATGGATGGGTCTCCTTTTTTCAGACGGCCTTATCGTGGCAATGCCCGATGTGCCGACATACTTTATATATGGAATAGACGGATGCCTGTTGTGGCTTAGGCAATCCCGTTGACGTTTTACTGTACAATATTTTGCGACAGAGTTTTCAAAGGCCGGACCATGTATATCAAAACCCTTATCACATTATTGGTGTTCGCTCCAATGGCGGCATCCGCCGACATCCAACTATACGGCAATATCCGCAGCGGAGTGAGTGTGTCGCAAACCAAAATAGCCACAGGCGGCAACAATACCCGCACTGCCGTTGAAGATTTGGGCAGCTATGTCGGTTTTCGCGGTTCGCATGCCATCGGCGGCGGCAGCAAAGTTATCTGGCAGTTCGAGCAGGATACGCCTGTGGGCAGCAGCGGCTCGATGCGCGAATACTTCAAACACAAAAAAGAAAACAGCACGATACATACGGGCGGCTGAGCCGTTTAATCCGTTTCCGTGCACACAGCCGTTTTCGGCACTTTGTTCATATCCCAATGCTGCACCGTCCAGGCCAATAATTCAGACGGCCTCTCCACTTCCGGCGCGGCAGGCAGGTTGAGATAAGACATAACCTGCCTGAGCAGTTTTTCTTTCCGGCTCACATCCAATGCCGGGGCAAGCGTTTGTTTCGACCATTTCTGCCCCTGCCTGTTCACCAATAAAGGCAAATGCGCATAGTGCGGCGTATCCGCGCCCAAGCAGCGTTGCAGCCAAATCTGCCGCGGTGTGGACACCAGCAGATCCTGCCCGCGCACAATATGCGTGATGCCTTGCTCGGCATCGTCTGCCACCACCGCCAACTGATAGGCCCAATAACCGTCGGCACGCAGCAAAACAAAATCGCCGATATCGCGTGCCAGATTTTGGGCGTAATGTCCGACAATTTCATCGTCAAAGCCTATGTTTTCATCGGGTACACGCAACCGCCACGCGGGTGTTTTTGCCAAATCTTTTTCAGACGGCCTGTAATCCGCTTTGCCGCAGCGGCCGTTATACACAAAACCGTCCGCCCCCATCCGCGCCGCGGCCTGCCAGTCTTTACGGCTGCAATAGCAGGGATACGCCAACCTTTGTTTTTTCAGACGGCCTAATGCCTCTTCATACAGCTCATAGCGGCGGCTCTGGTAAACCACTTCGCCGTCCCACTCGAAACCGAATGCCTCCAGCGTGCGCAGAATATCGTCGGCCGCTCCGGTCATTTCGCGCGGCGGATCAAGGTCTTCCATGCGAACCAACCACCGCCCGCCGTGTGCCTTGGCATCGGCATACGAGGCAAGGGCGGTCAGCAGCGAACCGATATGCAGCAAACCGGTAGGGCTGGGGGCAAAGCGACCGGTGTAGGGGGAAGGGGTGTTGGAAGACAAAAGTATTCCTTTGCAAAAATATGATTTATGTAGCGTTACGTTTGGTTTTAAAAGTCGCGGCCATCTACTCTTGATTTATTTAAGTTAGGTTTGGAGCGGGAGCCGTAAATACCCTCCCGCACCTTAACCAAAGCCGCCAGCGCTGCGTCGCGGTTGACGTGTTCCGGCAGAGCGGATTGCTCAAACAGCGCATCCACCTGTTGCATCAAAGCTTCTGCTTGTGCGGTGAGCGTATCGTAGGCAAATTCGCCGCGCTTGATGGCCAGCAGGGCTTCGCGGTTGGGGCGGCGGACGCGGATTTCGCCGTGGCGGGCGATGTCGAGCGCGGTTTCCAGCAGGCGGAAGGTGTGCATCATGTTTTTGGCGTCGTAGCCTTGTCCGTGGGCTTGTGTTCCGCTGTAACGGGTTTCGTTGCGTTCGTTTTCCCATTGGCGGTAAGAGGCGTATTCGCGGCAGTAGCTGCTGTAACCGTCTTGGTTAAACGATAAGTAGGCCAACGGTATTTCGTCGGACGGGATGCTGCTGAGCAGCAGGTTGTTGGCTTCTTCTTTCTGCATGATGCCGCGATAGCCTTTGAGGCCGTCTGAATCGTGGAATACGGCGTAGAGGTGGCGGGCATGGTTGATGTTGCTCAAACCGATTTCCTGTTGCCGAAAGCCTTGTTGTTCGAGCCATTCGGTTAGTGGAACGGTTTGCGCGCCGCTGACGATGTGGCAGAAATCGAGTACGTTTTTTTTAACGGGCGGTATCGGGTTGACGATTTTTTTGTTCAAGCCGCGGGCTTTTTTGATTTGACCGTAAGCATAGCCGGCGAAACTTTGCCGGCACGCTTGCGAGATAAACCACTCGGGTTTGAACGCATCCATCAAAGGGGAGCGGATGCGCACGCATTCGGGCGGGGAGGCCAGCAGCTCCAGCGTGTTGGGGTTGCTGGCCAACAGCAGTTCGATAAACCGCCCCAGCTCGTAATACACGATATCGTTGGTTTCGTTGCTCACTTGCGGAATGTAGTCCAAACCGTAAAACAGCCGGCGCGGCAGGTAAAATACGCCTTTGATGTCGGTGTCGGATTCGGGCGTGTCCAAACCGTAGGCGCGGCTGCCGGACACGGCTTCAAAGAGAATGAGTTTGTGTTGCTGCAAATCGTTGATGGTCAACATGTTTCAGACGGCCTCGTGGTGGTGTATATGATGTGTACTGATTAAATAAGGTTTCGGCTTGCCTTCGGCTGCGGTAGATGGAGTGTTCAGCGGATATTCAGAAACCCGCATCCAGCCGCTTCAGCGTTTTTCTAAACAATTCATCCAGCGGGGCGGTGTCTGTTTCGTGTACGGGCGCGGCTTGCAGTTCGGCCACTTCTTGTGCCAAATCCAGCGTCAGTTTGACCAAAGCCGGGCTTAAACGGTGGCGGTAGCTTTCGTCTTTTTCCGATTTTAGCGACACCAAGGCGGCAATTTCATCTTTGGCGGTGCTGCCCCAAGTTTGCATTAATTCGTTCAACGTCATCGGCGGTACGCCGCCTTCGAGCACAGCCCAGCGGGCGGCCAGTAAGGGGCGGAGTATGTAAAACCATTTTTTCAGGCGGATTTCGCCGTTCAAATCCATGTTTTTCAAAGCATTGCCGGCAATGCCGCGGTAATGGTGCAACAGCGGCGCGGCTTGGGCGTATTGCGGCAGCAGGGCGTTGATGTCGCGGATAAATTCATTATCTTGGCAATACACAATGGGCGAACGCAGCCATTCGAGCAGCACGGCATTGCTTTTACGCAGCAGGCGCAGGGCTTTGCGGATGTCCCAACCGCCGACGTCAAACCATTGGTCTTCAATAAATTCAAAAGTGTCTTTCCGCTCTTCGATGCCCAAATAATATTCAGACGGCCTGATATACACGGCGCGCACATCGTAATCGCTGTCGGGCGAGGCAAAGCCCCAAGCGCGGCTGCCGCTTTCGGCCGCAAGCAGAAAATGCAGCGGTTCGGTGCGGGCGATGTGGTCGAGTTTTTCAATAATGTGTTTTTTCATTGTGCTTTCCCCAAAGTGGGCTAGAGGCCGTCTGAACCGCTTTTTAGACAGCCTTTAACGGGATTGTTGGCTAAAGTTCCCGTCATATTCATGCTATTTGTGAAATAAAGTGTAAGCATAAAGCAGCCGAATGACGTATGGGCGTAAAACAAAGTTTATCGGCTTGATGCAGGCGGGGTTGGTGGTTATATTGTGCGCAATTTCAATGGAATCAACATGTAATATGAATGAAGGTGTAATGATGAAACAGTCGAAAACGCTTTTGATAACGGGCATTATGGCACTTTTTTCCGCTAGTGCGGCAGCGGCCGGGCTGCCGGGTGAGATTTTTCAGCCGCGCGGTGCGAAAGTGGTAAAGGCAGATGCCCAAAGCGACGGCGGTTATGAAGCCGAATTCCGCATCGATGCAGGTAACACCAGTGTGGCGCACTTGGTGGAACGGGTGCGCGAGCATGCCCGCCGGCACGGGTTTGAAGTGGTGGAATCGGATATCAAAAATGATGACGCCGATTTGAAATTCAAACGCCGCGATCAGGCATTGGATGTGTCTATCGAGCGTAACCGCCAAGGCGTTATCGAATACAAAGCCGATTTAGACTGATAAGGCTGCACCGTTCAACAGGCCGTCTGAAACATTTTATTCAGACGGCCTGATACTTTTTAAATCTTTTCAAGCCGTGGCGAATCATCAGGCTTGTGTTTGTGTGCCGTGAGCTTGCGGATAGGGGGCAAGGTTTATTAAAGCATGCGTTTAGCGTATCATTCGGGGCGTAGGAAAACACTTTTGCAACCGGCTTTACGAGCAAGGCCGATTGCAAAAGTATTTTTATATTTAAAGAGCGACTTATGTTAAACGGTATTCCCTTGCCCAAAGACACGGTGCGCCCGCCCGAAACCGTGCTCGTCAACATCACGCCGCAGGAAACGCGCGTGGCCATTCTTGAAGAAAACAATATTTGCGAGCTGCATATCGAGCGCAACAGCGGCCACGGCTTGGTCGGTAACATTTATCTCGGCGTTGTACGCCGCGTGCTGCCCGGCATGCAGAGCGCGTTTATCGATATCGGCCTTGAGCGCGCCGCGTTTCTGCACATTGTCGATGTGTTGGAACAGCGCCGCAATCCCGACGAAACCCAGCGCATCGAGCATATGCTGTTTGAAGGGCAGTCGGTGCTGGTGCAGGTGATTAAAGACCCCATCAACACCAAAGGCGCGCGCCTTTCCACACAGATTTCACTAGCGGGGCGTTTTCTCGTGCATCTGCCGCAGGAAGACCACATCGGCATCTCGCAGCGTATCGAAGATGAAGACGAGCGCAACACTTTGCGCAGCCGTTTGGAAAACCTGTTGCCCGACAACGGGGAGGGGCAGGGCTATATCATCCGCACCAGCGCGGAAAACGCCACCGATGCCGAATTGCAGGCCGATATCGACTACCTGACCAAAGTGTGGGAAAACATCCGGCATCAGGCCAAAACCCGTCCGCCGGAAACCCTGCTGTATCAAGATTTGCCCTTGAGCCTGCGAGTGCTGCGCGACATGTTCAGCGAAAACACGCGCGAGATTTTGGTTGATTCCACCGAAAACCACCAGCGCATGCGCGAATTTGCCGAGCTGTATGTTCAAGGGGCAACCGATAAAATCACGCTGTTTAAAGGCGAGCGGCCGCTGTTTGAAACCCACAATATCGAGCAGGAAATCAACCGCGCCCTGCAACCGCGCGTCAATCTCAATTTCGGCAGCTATCTGATTATCGAAGCCACCGAAGCGATGACTACCATCGACGTGAACACCGGCGGCTTTGTCGGCGCGCGCAACTTCGACGAAACCATTTTCCGCACCAATCTCGAAGCCTGCCACACCATCGCCCGCGAATTGCGTTTGCGCAACCTCGGCGGCATCATCATCATCGACTTTATCGACATGGCGCACGATGCCCACCGCGAAGCCGTGTTGCAAGAGCTGGCCAAAGCCTTGAGTTTCGACCGCACCCGCGTAACCCTCAACGGCTTTACCAGCCTCGGCTTGGTCGAGCTGACCCGCAAGCGCACCCGCGAAAACCTCAGCCATGTATTGTGCGAGCCTTGCCCATCGTGTCAGGGCAGAGGCCGTCTGAAAACACCGCAAACCGTGTGCTACGAAATCCAGCGCGAAATCGTGCGCGAAGCCCGCCGCTACGATGCCAAGAGCTTCCGCATTCTCGCTGCGCCCAATGTGATCGACTTATTCTTAGACGAAGAATCGCAATCGCTCGCCATGTTGATCGATTTTATCGGCAAGCCCATTTCGCTGGCCGTTGAAACCGCCTACACCCAAGAGCAATACGATATCGTGTTGATGTAAAGATAAAGAGAGGCCGTCTGAAAAGTTTGAGCGAAATCCGCAAAACCCGTTTCAGACGGCCGCAGACATTTGCAGGTTTAAATACACCAAGAAAGCCACTCCATGAACACCACCTGCCCGCTGTGCCACCCCGAAAACGAAGACGTATTATGGCAAAACGACACCTTGCGCGTGATTGCCGTTCACAACGAAACGCACGCCCCCGCCTTTTGCCGCGTGATTTGGAACACGCATGTGGCCGAAATGACCGACCTCAAGCCCGAAGAACGGCATGAGCTGATGGAAGCCGTGTACCGCGTTGAAGCCGCCATGCGCCAAGTGTTCCAGCCCGCCAAAATCAATCTCGCGAGCTTGGGTAACGTCGTGCCGCACCTGCATTGGCATGTGATCGCCCGTTTCAACGATGACGCGCATTTTCCCGCGCCCATTTGGGCCGCACCGCAACGGGCTGGCAATCTGGATTTGCCGGAAGATTGGACGGCGCAGCTTAAACAACTGCTGTACGCTTCAATGGCTTAAAACTTATTTTTAGCGAAACCCGCTAGCGGGTTTTGGCGAAGCTCACAAAGTTCGCTTTCAGACGGCCTCAATACCAAACCCGCGCGGTTGTGTTGAAATCGGCACCGTTTTACAATCCGCACCAACACATATCGGCACCACGCCCGACCATTACAAGGAATTTTCATGACTTGGCAGCCTTCCCGCCGCAGTTTTTTCAAAGCATCCGCCGCCGCAGCCGGCGCAGGCATTCTCACCGCCTGCGGCACCGGCGGCACCATCCAACCCAGTTCGCAATCCACTCAGGCCAAACCCGTGCAACCGAAACGTACCTATCCCGCCCGCAGCGGCGACAACGTATTGCGCGTTGTCGCCCCATCCGGTTTTGCCGAAAACGCAAACCGCACCGAAACAGGCCTGACCCGCCTGTATAACGCCGGATTCACCGTAACCAACCAGCAGGCGGGCTTTCGCCGCTACCAACGCTTCGCCGGTACCGACGGCGAACGCATCGCCGATTTCCAAGACGTTGCACTCGGCAAAGCCGCCGCACCGAAAGTATTGATGGGCTTGCGCGGCGGTTACGGTGCCGTGCGGATTCTGCCGCACATCGACTTTGCCCGTTTGGGCGCCAAAATGCGCGAACGCGGCACGTTGTTTTTCGGGTTCAGCGACGTGTGCGCCGTGCAGCTCGCCCTGTTGGCCAAAGGCAATATGCCCAGTTTCGCCGGGCCGATGGTATATAGCGAATTCGGCAAACCCGAACCGAGCGTTTATACGATGGATTCGTTTATCCGCGGTGTGACCAACGCCCAAAACACCATCAGCGTACATGCCATCCAACGCAGGCAGTTCAACGCCGAAGGCACATTGTGGGGCGGCAACCTCAGCGTACTCGCTTCGCTGGCCGGCAGCCCCTATATGCCCGACATTCAAGGCGGCATTCTCTTTTTGGAAGACGTCGGCGAACAACCCTACCGCATCGAGCGCATGCTGCAAACCCTGCATTTGGCAGGCGTATTGTCGAAACAGCAGGCCATCGTGTTCGGCGATTTCCGCATGGGCACCATCCGCGACGTGTACGACAGCAGCTACGACTTCACATCGGTGGTCAACAACGTCAGCCGCATCACCAAAGTACCCGTGTTAACCGGCTTCCCGTTCGGCCACATTACCAACAAAGCCACTTTCCCGCTGGGTGCGCACGCCCGAATCCGCGGCGAATCCAACGGCGGCTACTCGGTAACGTTCAGCGGCTACCCGACGCTCAACGCCTCCGGCCTGATGCTCGATACCTTGCTGCCGCAGATTACTTACGAACCGGTAAACGTGGTTGAAGACCCGATTCAGGAATAATCGCAGGTATTTCAATGCCAAGAGGCCGTCTGAAAAATTTCAGACGGCCTCTTGGCTTTTTAAAGATATAGTCAACCCACTTAAGTTTAATTACAAAACCGTCATACTCGGGCTTGACCCGAGTATCTTGAGTTTCAGAAAATTTAAGAGATACTCGGGTCAAGCCTGAGTATGACGTATATTATCTTTGAGTTGGCCGACTAAGCAGTTTGACCTAACGCTTACCCAAATACATTACCAACATACCGCACACTGCTAAAATCCCGCCGGATACCAGCGAAAAATGCAGCGGTTCGCCCAAAAAGGCCACCGACGACAGCACGCCGAACACCGGCACCAGCGTGATATAAGCCCCGGCCGTGCCCGAACCCAATGCCTTCACGCCTTCAAAAAACCACACATAAGCCAGAGCCGTCGAGCCGATGGCCAGCGCAATCAAACTCAACCACACCGTATCCGCAGTCTGCCACACCCAATCAAACGACTGCCGCTCCGCCAACAACGCCGTAACCGCGAGCATCATCCCGCCTATCCACGCCGTTGCCAGCGTAACCGTTAAGGCATCAATGCCCTTAAGCACAAACCGCCCCACAATGGTATAGCACGCCCAACACAACACGCAGCCCAAAATCAACATCTGCCCCAAACCCGGCTGCTGCTGGAACAGCATCAGCGGATTGCCCCGCGTGATGCAGATTAACGAACCAAAAAACGCCATCGCCATGCCCGTGCCGATGCGTAAAGTAATTTTTTCTTTAAAAATCAGCCGCGAAAGCAGCAAAATCAGCACGGGGTTCAAAGAAATAATCACCGCCGCTTCACCGGCGGGCATGTGTTTCAGGCCGGTTAAAAAACACACCGCATAGGCATACACGCCGAAAAAAGCAGAAACCGTCAGCCCCAACCATTGTTTGCGCGACAGATTTTTGAGCTTGGGAAACTTGCCCATGCAGAGCAGCCCCGCCGCCAAAGCCGTTCCCGCCAGTATAAAGCGGATGGCGCTGGCACTTACGGGCGGCAGATTTTGGGCGACAATCCTGCCCCATACCCACGATACGCCCCACAGTGCGGCCATGCCCGACAATTTCAAATGGACGTTGAGATTTTTATTCACAAAACACCAATCAGGATAAACGCATTAAGGGCGTTATCTTACTACAAGAGACCTGTGCAAACCCCCGTCTGCGCCCTAGCTGAAAGAGAACGATTGCGTAAGCCGCTGAAACAGCAACAGAATCGAATCCGCCCCTACAACATTGCAGGGAAAAATTTTACTTGATCTCTTCGTTGCGGGTCGGATTTCATGTTTCAGACGGCATGAAAGATGCCGCAGGATTATAGCTATGAAATACATCAGGCCGAGACCTTTGCAAAACTCTCATCTGCGGCGCATTTCTGCGTTGTGCGCTGCCCGCTCGTTTGCCTATCTATATGATATGTCTGCACTCGCTGTGCTGCTACGCCTTGAACTGCATCCACATCTGAGAGTTTTACAAAGGTCTCAGGCCGTCTGAAAAATATTCAGACGGCCTGATTGCCGGTTGTAAAACCTTGGAAGTTGCGGCGTATTACACTTCGCTGCCGCCCACCGTTAATCCCGCATCAATCCGCAGAGTCGGCTGGCCGACGCCAACAGGTACGCTTTGGCCTTCTTTGCCGCACACGCCCACGCCGGTGTCGAGCGCGGTGTCGTTGCCGATCATCGAAACGTGTTTCAGCACTTCGGGGCCGTTGCCGATAATGGTTGCCCCTTTTACGGGGTATTGCAGCTTGCCGTTTTCCACCCACCACGCTTCGGATGCGCTGAATACGAATTTGCCGCTGGTAATATCTACCTGACCGCCGCCAAAGTTCACCGCATAAATGCCTTTATCGACAGAAGCGATGATTTCTTCGGGATCATAGCTGCCGTTTTCCATAAAAGTGTTGGTCATGCGCGGCATGGGTGTGGACGAATAGCTTTCGCGGCGGCCGTTGCCGGTAACCGATACGCCCATCAGGCGTGCGTTGGTTTCGTCTTGAAGATAGCCGGTGAGAATGCCGTCTTCAATCAGCACGGTGCGGCGGGTTTCGTTGCCTTCGTCGTCGATGTTGAGCGAGCCGCGGCGGTTGGCAATATCGCCTTGATCGACAACCGTTACTCCTTTGGCCGCCACACGTTCGCCGATTCTTCCGGCAAATGCGCTGGTTTCTTTGCGGTTGAAATCGCCTTCCAAGCCGTGCCCCACCGCTTCGTGTAGCAGCACGCCCGGCCAGCCGTTGCCCAGCACCACCGTCATGGCGCCTGCGGGGGCGGGGCGGGATTCGAGATTGGTCAGTGCCTGTTTTACGGCGGCTTGAACATATTGGCCGACGCGGTTTTCGTCGAAATAATCCAAGCTGTAACGCCCGCCGCCGCCTGCGCTGCCTTGTTCGCGGCGGTCGCCCTGCTTGGCGATCACGGTTACATTCAGGCGCACCATCGGGCGGATGTCGGCGGCGTGTCTGCCGTCTAAACGGGCAAGATAAATCATGTCGTATTCGCAAGTCAGACCTGCCATCACCTGCACGATGCGCGGGTCGGCGGCTTTGGCGAGTGCTTCCACTTTATTGAGCAAAGCCACTTTGGCCGCCGAATCCAAACCGATAATCGGGTTAACGGCTGCGTGTACGTTTTTGCCGTGGTGGGCGGCAGCCACCGGCACCGATGCGTGTTGGCCGGCAGCACCGATGGCACGCACGGCTTGGGCGGAGCGGTTGATAGAGGCGGCATCGAGGCTGTCGGCATAGGCAAAAGCGGTTTTGTCGCCCGAAACGGCACGCACGCCTACGCCTTGATCAATTTGAAAGCTGCCCGATTTCACCATGCCTTCTTCGAGATGCCAGCTTTCAAACGCGGTGCGTTGGCAGTAAATATCGGCATAATCCACATGATGGGTGCCGATGATGCTCAAGCTTTGAGACAGGATTTCGGGCGACAATCGGTTGGCTTCGAGTAAGTCGCGTTGTACGGTTTGATAAGTGTGGAACATATAATTCGATCGGGTTGTGCGATGCTTTTCAGACGGCATCGGTCGATAAAAAAGAATACGGCTAAACTGGTGCCGAAGCCTGATATGGGGCTGCCTTAGTCATATTTAAATATAAAAATAAAGGTTTCAGACGGCCTGCATAGGGCGGCAAGTATCGTTTTGTATCAAAATTATAAGGGATTTGGCGGCGGCTTGATACGGCTGTTGCTTTCGGCTATGGGGTGGATTGAGAAACATCCGGATATATATCGTGCTTGACGGCAACCTGCTTTAGGCCAAGTTTGAAATTAATTTCTTTTATTTTCATTATGTTATAAAAGTTAATTAATTTTCTTGGTTTTTATTATTGATAATTATTATTGTTTAGTGCAGAATAAAGACACTTGGCAGACATCCTAAATGCCGGGTCCATTAAACACCTGAAGAGATTGTTTCTTTTTATTCCCTCTTTCTTACCGGAGTGCGCATATACGAGATATACAGTTCCCTTTACATCAAATACTCAAAACCGAAACACCGAACCGCTGCCCTGATGCAGCGGTTCGGTGTTTTAGATTAGTGCTTCCAAATACTTCCTGCTCTTGAGGCCGTCTGAAAACCTGCTCTCTGCTTTAATCCCCCCCCACGCTTTCAGACGGCCTATATCCGTTTTATACGCTATAATTCACCACTTTAGTTTTCCGTTTATCGAACACCAACCATGACCCAACGCAAAATCCTCGTTACCTCCGCCCTGCCGTATGCCAACGGCAGCATCCACTTAGGCCACATGGTCGAGCACATCCAAACCGACATCTGGGTGCGCTTTCAAAAACTGCGCGGCCACGAATGCCATTACTGCTGCGCCGACGACACCCACGGCACGCCCGTGATGCTGGCCGCCCAAAAACAAGGCATGAAGCCCGAAGACATGATTGCCAAAGTGCGCGAAGAGCATTTGGCCGACTTCACCGGCTTCCACATCGGCTACGACAACTATTACAGCACCCATTCGCCTGAAAACAAACAGCTTTCCGAGCAAATCTACCTTACCCTCAAAGCCAACGGCAAAATCGAAAGCCGCGTCATCGAGCAGCTGTTCGACCCCGAAAAAAACATGTTCCTGCCCGACCGCTTCGTGAAAGGTGAATGCCCGAAATGCCACGCTAAAGACCAATACGGCGACAACTGCGAATCGTGCGGCACCACCTATTCGCCCACCGAGCTGATCAACCCCTATTCCGCCGTATCCGGCGCCACCCCCGTACTGAAAGAATCCGAACACTTCTTCTTCAAGCTCGGCGAGTGTGCCGACTACCTGAAAGAATGGACTTCCGGCAGCACCACGCTTTCAGACGGCCGCATCCAGCCGCACCTGCAAGCCGAAGCCCTCAACAAAATGAACGAATGGCTGGGCGGCGGAGAAAACGGCGAAACCACCCTTTCCGATTGGGACATCAGCCGCGACGCACCTTACTTCGGCTTTGAAATCCCGGGCGCACCCGGCAAATATTTCTACGTTTGGCTCGACGCGCCCGTCGGCTACATGGCCTCGTTCAAAAACCTGTGCGACCGCACCGGCCTGAATTACGACGAATATTTCCAAGCCGGCAGCCAAACCGAGATGTATCACTTCATCGGCAAAGACATTCTCTACTTCCACGCCCTGTTTTGGCCCGCCATGCTCAAATTCAGCGGCCACCGCGCCCCCACCGGCGTGTTCGCCCACGGCTTTTTAACCGTCGACGGCCAAAAAATGTCCAAATCGCGCGGTACCTTTATCACCGCCAAATCCTACCTCGACGGCGGCCTCAACCCCGAATGGATGCGCTACTACATCGCCGCCAAACTCAACAGCAAAATCGAAGACATCGACTTAAACCTGAACGACTTCATCGCCCGCGTCAACAGCGATTTGGTCGGCAAATACGTCAACATCGCCGCCCGCGCCGCAGGCTTTATCGCCAAACGCTTTGAAGGCGAACTGAAAGATGTTTCAGGCAGCAAATTGGTACAAAAACTCGCCGCCGAGCGCGACAACATCGCCGCCGATTTTGAAAACCGCGAATACGCCAAAGCCCTGCGCGAAATCATGGCGCTGGCTGATGCGGTGAACGAATACGTTGATGAAAAAAAACCATGGGAATTAAATAAATTAGCTTTTGATATAGATAATCCATTCCCCAATAAACATAAAGGCATTCCATCTCCACAAGAATTAGTTGAAAGCATTGATAAAGGTGAGATAGACGATTCCACATGGGAGATACATAAGGACAGAGAATATGAAAAAGCTGCAAAAGAAAAATTACACAAAGTATGCAGCGAGCTGATCAACGCCTTCAAAATCCTCAGCATCTACCTCGCGCCCGTGCTGCCCAAAGTCGCCGAACGCACCGCCGCCTTCCTCAATCTCGACGGCCTGCGTTGGGCCGATGCCGCAACCGTGCTGCCCGAAGGCCATACCATCAACAAATACGAACATTTAATGCAACGAGTGGAGCAAAAACAAGTGGACGATTTAATCGAAGCCAACAAACAAAGCATTCAGACGGCCTCAACCGAAGCCGCCCCCGCCGAAACCAACCAATACGCGCCCGTCGCCGAGCAAGCGAGCTTCGACGACTTCATGAGAATCGACATGCGCGTCGCCAAAGTGCTGAACTGCGAAGCCGTAGAAGGCAGCACCAAACTGCTCAAATTCGACCTCGACTTCGGCTTTGAACAACGCATCATCTTCTCAGGCATCGCCGCCAGCTACCCCAACCCCGCCGAACTCAACGGCCGCATGGTGATCGCCGTCGCCAACTTCGCCCCGCGCAAAATGGCCAAATTCGGCGTATCCGAAGGCATGATCCTTTCCGCCGCTACGGCTGACGGCAAACTGAAGCTGCTGGACGTGGATGCAGGCGCACAGCCGGGGGATAAGGTGGGTTGATTTCTCCGATTTAAGCAATATCAATAAAGAAAGGCCGTCTGAAATTTCAGACGGCCTTTTGTCATACCCATATTGGGCAAAAATATTCATTCTGATATATTTCCAAAACATACTTCTTCAATCCTGATACTTTGAATACAGTTTTGGAACGCCCGCGATGACCCAAACCCAATCCTACCGTCTGAGCTTCTCCCGCTTCAGCCCGTCCCTCTCCGTCGTCTCCTTCACCGCCACCGAAGCATTGAATACAGCCTACCGTCTCGACATCGAACTCACTTCCGCTGATGCCGACTTACCGCTGTCGTCGTACATCAACCAAGCGGCTAAGTTTACGGTAACGCCGGTAAGCTCTGATGCGTTGGGTTTGATTGAAGGAATGTTGACTCCCCAAGCGCTAAAGGAATGGAGCGGCATCATCACTTCCTGCGAGAAGCTGTCGGTATCGGCCGACGAAACCCGTTACCGCATGGTATTGGAACCGCGCATCGCCGCATTGAAGCACCACCGCACTTCACGGCTGTTTCAAAACCAAAACGTGCCCGACATCATTGCCGCACTGCTGAAACACCACGGCTTCTCCGGCGTCGATTTCCGTTTCAATACCTCACGCGAATACGGTGTGCGCGAGTATGTGACCCAGTATCAGGAAAGCGACTTTGCCTTTATCAACCGGCTGTGCGAAGAAGAAGGCATTTGGTACGCCTTCGAGCAGAACGCCCAATATGGCGATGTGGCGGTATTCGGCGACGATGCCGCCCATTATTTTCGCGACAACCGTCCTCCGTATGCCTACCGCCCCCACGGCGGGTTGGAGAGCGTCGGCGAGGAAGCGGTGTTCGCCTTACAGGTGAAACACAACCCCATTCTCGAATCCATCCGCGTCGGCGACTACAACTACCGCGATGCCGATACCGACTTATCGTCCCAAGTAACGGCGAAGGGTACGGAGACCGACAGCAGCGTCTTACTCGGCAGCGACAGCCATTGGGGTTTGCATCAAAAAACACCCGAAGAAGCCCGGCTTCAGACGGCCTTACTGCAACAACTCGACCACAGCCGCCGTATTGTTGCATCCGGCAGCGGCAACATTACCGCGCTCAGCCCCGGTCAAGTGTTTCAGACCGCCCCGGCCTTCAGCGAAGCACCCAACGGCTGGTTGGCGGTGTCGCTCACCCACAGCGGCAGCCGCGACCAAACATACAGCCATACTTTCACCGCCATTCCCGCCGACAGCATCTTCCGCCCCGAACGCATCACCCCGTTACCCAAGATCCAGGGCAGCCTACCGGCGCGGGTCACCAGCCCCGGCAACTACACCTACGCCTATATCGACAACATGGGGCGCTACCGCGTCAAACTGCCGTTCGACCTCGACGAATGGAGCCCGGGCGGGGAAAGCCGTCCCATCCGCTTAGCCAAACCCTATGCCGGCCCCGCCTACGGCCAGCACTTCCCGCTGCACGAAGGCACCGAAGTGATGCTGTCGTTCGTCCAGGGCAATCCCGACAGACCCTACATCAGCGGCGTGATGCACGACAGTTCCCACCCCGACCACGTTCCCGCCGATTGGAACACCCGTAACGTCATCCGCACCTGGGCGAACAACAAACTGCGGATGGAAGACAAACAGGGTCAGGAACACATCAAACTGGCGACCGAATACGGCAAAACCCAACTCAACCTCGGCCATATCGTCGACAGCCAAAGACAAAAACGCGGCGACAACGGCGAAGGCTTCGAGTTGCGTACCGACAGCTGGGGTGCGGTTAGGGCGGGCAAGGGTTTGTTCATCAGTACCGACGCCCAAAATCAGGCGGCGGGACAGGTGTTGGATATGGATGCCGCCATCGCCCAAATGGAACAGGCACTCAGTTTAGCCAAAAGCCTCAATAAAGCCGCCCACACTGCAAAAAACGAAGCCACCGAGGCCGAAGAGCAGGCAGGCCGTCTGAACGACAGCCTCAAACAATTGCAACGCGCCGGCATCATCCAATCCGCCCCCGACGGCATCGCCACCGCCACCCCGCAAAGCCAACTGCACACCGCCGGCCAACACATCCACCACATCAGCGGCGGCGACACCGACATCAGCACCGGCCGCAACTTTACCGCCCATGCGGTAGAGAGCATCAACCTGTTCGCCCAAAGCAAAGGAGCAAAACTCCAAGCCAATCAGGGCAAGGTAGAGATTCAGGCACAGAACGACGAGATGCAGATCAATGCGCTGAAAGACGCCACCATTACCAGCAGTGCCGGCAAAGTGACCGTGGCGGCGAAAGACGAAATCCTGCTCACCAGCGGCGGGGCGTACATCAAGATTAAGGATGGCAATATCGAACTGGGCTGCCCGAAGATGGTGTGGGTGAAGTGTGCGGGGTTTCAGGTGATGGGGCCGAAGAAAATAGAATTTGATTTTTTTTCTATTCAAAATTTTCCAATATATGAAGCAAAGTTATTCGTGAAAAATAGCGAAACAGGGGAACCTATAAAACAGCGAAAATGTGTAGTCACATTTTCATCGGGAGAAAAACAAATATTATCAACTGATAAGGAGGGTTTTTTGCATTTAAAATCCCCACAAAAAGATATAGCATCAATACATGTCGTCTTCAAAGCTCCTAAGAGAACATTAAGAATTGATGAGGTATAAAATGGCAGACAAAAATACCAACCTTACTTTAGTCCATAGCAATAATGTACAAGCTGTAGAAATAACATTAAACGACAGGGCAGCAACTCGACAAGCGATCATTAATTATTTAGAAAAAAATTTACCTGTTATATCCGATAATAAATTTTTAGAGCGGTCAGAATGGAAGGCAAGAGCTGCTAAATCAGGATTGGTGGATGAATGGGATTACAGTTCAATAGTAATTCATCATCAAGGAAATTCACCTCAACATGGATGTTCTGCAATGTATGGTGCTTTACCAGAAGTTCAAAACAAGCATATGGATAAAGATAAATACTCAGATATTGGCTATCATTATGCAGTTGGTTGTTCGGGAATTATTGCAGAAGGTCGCGATATAAGATTTAAGGGATCTCATGTCAGAAATAATAATTCAAAAAAAATAGGTATTCTTTTACTGGGGGATTTTTCTAAACCAGGAGAGGCTAAGCTTTCCCTTAAAGATCCTAGCACATGGGCTGATCAATTAGACTATTTTTATTATATGAGACAACTTCCTGACTCTCAAATAGCTGCTTTAAGAGTTTTGATACGATGTTTAATGAGATTCTTTGAAATTAAAGAATTAGGCGGCCATAAAGAATTTGCTTTACCTGGAGATGTAAGAACATGTCCAGGTAGTATTGCAATGGAAAAAATAGCTGAATTGAGGAAAGAATTTGACCTGAAAAAGCCTTGAGAGAAGAATGTATGAAAAAAATATTTGTTTTTCTTTTTTTATTATTTTACTTATTTATAGGGATTGTTCACAGAGTAGGAGAGTTTGATTTTTCTTATATGTTTTTTCTAAAAAAACCATGGTCATTTAAGATCTTTTATTATGACCACATAGGAGAGAGAGAGATTAGCGATGTACCTAAAGAGGAATTAAAAAAATATTTATCATATTGTAATGCCAATATTTTCAGACAATTCCCATGTACTTTAGAAATGCAGGAAGAAGCTAAAAAGTCCTTAATTGGTAAATAAAATCAGAACTTATAAAGTTATACACAACTTTTGATATTAAGGTTACGAAAGCGAATACAGAATCCAATCCAAATAACAAAAAAAACCAAGGCATTACAAATATATTCAGACATGATATTCCATATGGCCTAAGATGGGTTTCTTATTTAAGAAAACAGATTAAATATTCTGCAAGTAAAAACAATGTTGATGTAATGGCTATTGCATCAATCATATTTCAAGAGAAATATCATGGAATTTGGGCAGCTCGAAAAAATGGATTAAGCAGCCTTAACGGCATGATTTTAGATAGACATTCAAGTTACGGATATGGAGAAATGCAATTAGGATTAGCTGCTGATTTATTGGGATTGAATGAAAAAGTAAATCCTAATTATTTAGAAGAAACATTTACAATAATCTCTACGGATGCTGAAATTGCCTTAGATTTGATCGGAAAAAATATTAATAATGAACAATTGAAAAGGAAAAGACAACTTACAGTATTTGAAGCAACTGTTTTTCATAACGCAGGAACTAAAGGGTTACAGAGTTATATTGATAATCAAATTCCTAATCATAAAATTATTAAAAGTGTTTATGGCAGATCTTGGAAATGGCAAAATGCAATTAAAATGGCACTAGATGGTATATTAACAAGCCAGCCTGATGGGTGTGAAAGAGAAATTTGTAATTCTTATATTGAACAAGATTTATCAGAATGGCAATTTGATGGATCATTAAAAATTCAATTTTAAAATATTGAAATACGCACTATGAAAATTTATATTTTGTTTAGCTTTTTGTTGACTTTTTTAAGTTTTATAATAAATTTTCACGGAGGATTATACATTAGCTCATATATAGAAGAAGGTGACTTATATAAAATTTCTGATTTACAAGGAGCAGGAAATAGTGATTATATGTTATTAATAATTTCATCAATTACCCTCTTTGTGTTTAGTCTAATTTCATTCTTATTAAACATTTATTCAAAGTTATTTTCGATATTTTCTCTATTGTTATCATTTTTTATATCTCTATTTTTCTTATATTTAATGGAGACCTCATATTTTCATGATATAGCTTTTTCAACCATTTTTAAAGGCAAAAACGTTATTTTTATATTGTGGTTATTGTTGTATATATGCTTATTTTTTAGAATAATTTTAGATTGTTATCTTAAGATAAATAAAACTAAATGAGTTACAGGCTTTAGGAAGCAAAATTAATTCATATCCTATTCTTGAAGAAAGAAGAGAATCGATTAAAGCACGAGAATTTAATAAAGATAACGGTGGCGGGCCGATTATGCCGAAAGGTGCATGGCATCCGCCCACTTCAGGGCAAACACCGGGAGGATTGAAAGATGATTTGCAAACCTATCGGCCGCAGTAATAAGGCCGTTATTTTATTGATTGGATCGATTTTATTAACAACGGTAGGATTCTACTATATGGAACAGCAGAAATATCAGATGTATGTATTACGGTATATGGACGATGATGACCCCTCTTTTCCCCATAGGGAATTTTGGTTCAGTGCCAAACAATGGCTAACGGATGATCAACCGTATCTGAAGGCTTCTGATCATTTCATCATTAATAAAAACGGCATGAACATGCCTGAAGCAGACTTATTCATCCAAGATCTTTACTGGACACTGGTATATGACGAAATCATTACCGAACAAAATCTGCCTTATGATCGCTTTGCGCATGAAGTTAAGACGACCATATACGGCCGTTATTTATATTCCGAATTTGATCGGGATACACTGCGGCCGAGCGAACATCATTTTTTGGTCAGCTTCCGCTTAAACGGCAAGTTTTATGATACAAGACTTGTGTGGGAAAAAGATAAAAATTTTATGGGTACTTATGGTATCTATAAACCCGGAGAATTTTTAAAAATGTATGATACATATAACTATCAAGATTATTTGAAAGGCAAACTGCCCGAATCAAAATAATATGCTGTCAAAAAGGCCGTCTGAAAAGAGTCTTCAGACGGCTTTTATCTGCCGACACTTAGGAAAAATTGAACATGATCTGCAAACGTACCGGTCGAAGAAATAGAAATAAAGTAATTGCTATATTGGTTGGATTTATCTTGCTAACACTGGCAGGATTTTACTATATGGAACAGCAGAAATATCAGATGTATGTATTACGGTATGTGGACGATGATGACCCCTCTTTCCCCCATAGGAAATTTTGGTTTAGTGCCAAACAATGGCTATCGGCTGATAAACCTTATCTGAAGATCTCTGATCATGACATTATCAACAAAAATGGTATTGCCATGCCCGTTGCCGATTCCTTTATCCAAAACCTTTATTGGACAATTCTGTATAAAGAAATTATTACTGAAGATAACCTACCTTATAATCGGTTTGTAAGCGAAGTTAAGCCAACCATACGCGGACGTTATTTATATTCCGAATTTGACCGGGATACACTGCGACCGAGCGTACATCATTTTTTAGTCAGCTTCCGCTTAAACGGCAAGTTTTATGATACAAGACTTATGTGGGAAAAAGATAAAAATTTTATGGGTACTTATGGTATCTACAAACCCGGAAGATTTTCAAAAATGTATGATACATATAACTATCAAGATTATTTGAAAGGCAAACTGCCCGAATCAAAATAATATGCTGTCAAAAAAAGCCGTCTGAAAAGCCATTTACTATTTTTCAGACGGCCTCAAGTTTTATTCCGGCAACACTCTCAAAGCTGCCCGAAACGATACCGTTCAGGTAAAATATCTTCATCAGAAATCACTTACAAACGGCTTATTCTATGTATTCTTTTGTGCGTCCGCTGTTGTTTAAAACAGACCCTGAAACTTCACATCATTTTGTGTTAAATGCGTTGAATTCGGCTTACCGTTTGGGGGTATTGCCCACCATCGACCGCGATACCCGCCCGACCCGTTTAATGGGTTTGGATTTGCCCAATCCTGTGGGGTTGGCTGCGGGTTTGGATAAAAACGGGGCGTATATTGATGCGTTGGCGGCTTTGGGTTTCGGTTTTATCGAGGTGGGTACGGTGACGCCGCGTCCGCAGAGCGGCAATCCTCAGCCGCGTTTGTTCCGCCTGCCCGAGCATCAGGCGATTATTAACCGTATGGGGTTTAATAATCACGGTATTGATGCGATGCTCAATAATATCCGCAACAGCCGTTACAACGGTGTTTTGGGCATCAATATCGGTAAGAATGCCGATACGCCTATTGAGCAGGCGGCATCTGATTATTTGATTTGTTTGGAAAAAGCATATGAATATGCCGGTTATATTACGGTAAACATTTCTTCGCCGAACACGAAAAACCTGCGTGATTTGCAAGGCGGGGATGAGTTGACGGCGTTGTTGGGCAGGCTGAAAGACAAGCAGTTGTCGTTGTCTGCCGCGCAAGGCCGTTATGTGCCGTTGGCGGTGAAAATCGCGCCTGATTTGGATGAGGCGCAAGTGGCTGAAATCGCCCGTGTGGCGTTGGCAACGGAGATGGACGGCATTATTGCGACCAATACGACGATCGATAAATCTTCGCTCGGCAACCATCCGCAAGCGGGGGAGCAGGGCGGCTTGAGCGGTTTGCCTGTGCGTGAGAAGAGCAACCTTGTGCTTGTGCAGTTGGTTAAAGAGTTGGAAGGCCGATTGCCGGTTATCGGGGTGGGCGGTATTGTGAACGGTAGTGATGCGGCTGAAAAGATGCGGTTGGGTGCTGCGGCCGTGCAGGTTTACAGCGGCTTGATTTACCGCGGCCCGGAGTTGGTGCGGGAGTGTTTGAAGGCTTGCCGTTGATTAACTATGTATAAAATTGAAGAAAAGAGCAAATTGCTGCTCTTTTTTGTTTTTCAGACGGCCGGATATGGATGGGGTTTAAGGCGTGCGGGCAACAAGCAATATAGAAATATGCCGCAGATGGGACAAAGGTTTCATGCTGTTTTTTTGGGAACCAGCCAGCCGACGCCGCGGACGTTTTTGATGCTGTCGTGCCCGAGTTTTTTGCGCAGGGCGTGAATCAGGTAATCGACGGCGTTGCTTTCCGGCTCTTCACCCCATGCGTAAACTTTGTCTTCCAGATCGTTGCGGGAAAGAATGGTGCCGGGGTGCTGCATCAGGGCATGAAGAATGGCAAATTCGCGGTTGGAAAGCAGGATGTTTTCGCCGTTGTCGTGGCGGCGGACATAATAGGTGGAGGGGTCGAGGCTGAGTACGCCGTTGTCGAGCATATTGACGGCGCTGCCGCCGCTGCGGCGCAACACGGCGCGGATGCGGGCAAGCACTTCGGACATATCGAAAGGTTTGATGATGTAGTCGTCGGCACCGTTATCCAAACCGGATAAGCGGGATTGGATGTCGTCGCGGGCGGTAAGGATTAACACAGGCACGGTAAGGCCGCGGGAGCGGATGCCGGCAAGCACTTGCAGGCCGTCTTTTTGCGGCAGACCCAAATCGAGTAAAACGACATCGTAAGGTTGGGCGGTGATGGTGTCGATGGCGGTTTTGCCGTCTTTCACCCAATCTACGGTATAACGGTTGTCTTTCAGGCTGCCTTCTACGGCGCGCCCGATCATGTTGTCGTCTTCTACCAAGAGTATGCGCATGGATGTCTCCGCTGTGAAGATTAAGGCTGATACCTGTGCAAACTTGCTTTACTGCCTGCGGTGCATTTCTGCTTTGCTGCTCTGCCTGTTGCTCTGTGTTTTGAACTGTATCCGCACCCGGCAGGTTTGTATGTAAAGGTATGAGGCCGTCTGAAAGGTTTCAGGTTTTTTCAGACGGCCCGGATGTTTCGCAAAACATTGCCTGGCTTGTTTGAACGGTTATTCCGGCCGGGCTGTTTTGCGGAAACTTTGCCTGTGTGCCGTATCGTTTTAATCGTCGTAATCGACAAATGATGCCAATACGTTGCCGTTGTTTGCATCTACGATGACTTTGTAGGGTACGTTGTCGGCAGAGAGAATTTCTACTTTGTAAACGATTTGCCCGCGGTTGCTGTCGCGTTCGGCTTCCAATACGCGGCCGTCGATTTTGCTTTGGGCGATTTCAATGGCGCGCTCCAAAGGCAAGGCGGCTTGGCGCATCGGTTTCCATTCGGTTTCGAGTTTGCTGCCCAATACTTTGCCGTTGGCGGCATCTACATAAACGGTATGTTCGCGTTGGCCGCTGCGTACTTCTACTTCATACACGGGTGCTCCGTATTTGCCTTTCAGGTGGATTTCGGTAGCGCGTCCGCCGGCCTGTTTTTGGGCGATGGAGATGGCTTGTGCGGGAGAAAGGCCGGCAGTTTGTGCGGTGGTGTGGTATGCGTGCGTAGGCACTTCAACGGTATGGCCGTGCTGGTGTGCAGGTGCGGCGGTTGCGGTAGAAGCAGTACCGCAGGCGCTCAGTGCCAAAACAGCGGTGCCGATGGCGGCCAGTGTGTAAACATTTTTTTTCATATTGGATTCCTCTGATAGGGGTAGGGGATGAATTATGTACATTGTATAGGGTAATGTTTATGTGAAAATTAGGGAACCTTTAAATTGTGTAAAACAGGCCGTCTGAAAAGGTTTCGGCCTGCTGCCGTGAAACCGCATTTGTGTTTGTGGTCGTTCCACTTCATTTTTACTGCGGCTTGCTGCTTTGTATTAAAAATGCGTTGATTGACTATATAATCGGGGTTCTGTTGTTTGATACAGCCAATCAACTTAACGATTGGCTGTATTGCCGGTAACTTGGCCTGTGTAGCCGACAACGACACACCCTGACACAGCAGGCCGTCTGAAAAGAAAGAAATTATGCAAACCCAAGCCGCCGTTCATATTCAAAATGCCGTCAAAACCTATTCCAACGGGTTTTGCGCACTCAAAGATGTCAGTTTCCAAGTCGGGCAGGGAGAGTTTTTCGGGCTGCTCGGGCCGAACGGGGCAGGTAAAACCACTTTGATTTCGGCCATGGCGGGTTTGAGCCGTTTAACTTCGGGCAGCATCAGCGTGATGGGGCATGATGTGGTTGCCGACAGCTACGCTGCCCGCATGAGTTTGGGGGTCGTGCCGCAGGAATTGGTGTTCGACCCGTTTTTTACCGTGCTGGAAGCGTTGAAATTCCAGTCGGGCTATTTCGGCATTAAAAACAATGGCGACTGGATAGACGAAATCATCCGCAATCTCGGTTTGGCTGACAAGGCATATACCAATACCCGCAACCTTTCGGGCGGCATGAAACGGCGGGTGATGGTGGCTCAGGCGTTGGTACACCGCCCGCCCGTGATTGTGTTGGACGAGCCTACGGCGGGTGTCGATGTGGAACTGCGCCAAAGTTTGTGGATGTTTATTTCCGGTCTCAACCGCGAAGGGCATACGGTGATTCTGACCACCCATTATTTGGAAGAGGCGCAAAGCCTGTGCGACCGCATCGCCATGATGAAGCAAGGCAAGCTGATTGCGTTGGATAAAACCGAAAACCTGTTGCAAAGCGAGCAGGGCGTGCGGGCGGAAATGCTGTTGGGTGCGGGAACGCTGCCCGATAATCTGCGCCAATGGCTGGTGTCGGAAGACAACGGGCAGGTTTTGTTCAAACTCGACGATTACGACCAGCTGGCGTTTGTGCTGCAAACCTTGAAATACGCGGGTGTGGAAGTGAAGCACATGTCGCTGCCGGAAACAGATTTGGAAGATGTATTTGTGCAGATGATGAAATGATGAAATACCGGATTTTGTATAAAAAACAGGCGGCACATTTGGCCGCCTGTTTTTTATGGGCAGGGCGTTGCAGATTATTCCACCACGATTTTCGGAAAACGGCTGCTGAAGTCTTTTCCTTTGTCGGCAACCGCCAAAGCAATCTGCCACGCCGCTTGGGTGTAAATTTCGGCCACGGTGGGGTTGGCAGCCTGCATCTTTTCTGCCGTGCCGCTGTCCATGGCTTCGCGCACCGGCAGGCTTAACGGGAGCTGGCCGAGCAGCGGCACGCCGAGTTTTTCGGCCAGATGTTTGCCGCCGTCGCTGCCGAAAATGGCTTCGGCGTGGCCGCAGTTCGAGCAGATGTGTACCGACATGTTTTCCAATACGCCGAAAATCGGAATGTTCACTTTTTGGAACATATCTACCGCTTTGCGGGCGTCAATCAACGCAATATCCTGCGGTGTGGTAACGACTACCGAGCCGGTAACGGGGATTTTTTGCGACAGGGTTAACTGGATATCGCCGGTGCCGGGAGGCAAGTCGATAAAAAGATAGTCCACATCGTTCCATTCGCTTTGAAACAGCAGTTGCTGCAAGGCTTGGCTCAACATCGGGCCGCGCCACACTACGGCTTGGTCGGTGTCCACCAAAAAGCCGATAGACATCACTTGTATGCTGCTTGCGGATACAACGGGAACGAGCTTTTTATTTTGCTGGTCGGGTTTGCGGTCGGCCACGCCGAGCATGGTCGGTTGGCTGGGGCCGTAGAGGTCGGCATCCAGCACCCCTACTCGGGCACCCATATTGGCCATGGCAACGGCAAGGTTGGCCGCAGTGGTGGATTTGCCTACGCCGCCTTTGCCCGATGCAATGGCGATGATGTTCTTTACGCCTTTGATGGTGGTTACGCCGGGTTGGACCTTATGCGTTTCTACGGCTACATCGATGTTTACATGTATCGGCAAGTTGCCGCCGGCTGCCGTTAGGGCCGTCTGAATATTTTCGGTTAAAGCGTGTTTGATATGGTTGGCGGGGTAGCCGAACTGCAAACCGATATGGAGGCCGTCTGAACGCTCTTGTATGGATTTAACCGCTTTTTCGCCGCCCAATGTGCGGTTGCTTTGCGGAATGGGCACCGCATCGAGTGCGGTGTGTATGGCTGAATGATTCATGATGTTCTCTGTGTGGGTGTGTGGCGGTTATTTTAGCAGAACCGCCTTAGCGTTGCCGCCCGTTGGTGAGCAGGCGGGTTTCACGGCAGGGGCGGGATGTTGGAATTGATCCGTACACGTTATTTTTTCAATGTTTAATCTTTCCAACGATTCAACGGGTGGGTGGTTTTATTTATAATTGAGAGTCATTCACAACAAACAATACAGGAAAGAGCAAAATGACAAAAAAAGTAGGTAACAAAGTTGCCATTATCGGCACGGGTGCGGTCGGCATCAGTTATGCGTATTCCATGCTCAATCAAGGGCATTGCGACGATATGGTGTTGATTGACCTCAACCGCAAACGTGCGGAAGGCGAAGCACGCGATTTGCGCCACGGTGTGCCTTACGCCGTTACGCCCACGCGGATTTTTGTAGGCGATTATGCCGATTGTTCGGATGCCGATATCGTGTGTATCTGTGCCGGTTTGCCGCAGCGTCCCGGCGAAACGCGGCTCGATTTGATTGACAACAATCTCAAAATTTTCCACAGCATCGTTACTTCGGTAATGGCTTCGGGCTTCGAAGGTATTTTTCTGGTGGCCACCAACCCTGTGGACGTATTGTCGTATGCAACATGGAAGTTTTCCGGCCTGCCTAAAGAACGGGTAATCGGTTCGGGAACCATACTCGATACCGCCCGCCTGCGCGTGTGTTTGGGCAACGAATTCAAAGTGGCTCCGGTCAGCATTGATGCCATGATGATCGGGGAGCACGGCGACAGCGTGATTGCGGCATGGAGTACCGCCAATATTGCCGGTATGCCGTTGAAAGAGATTTTGGAAAGCGAAGAAAACGGCAAAGAGCATATGGAAAAAATTTATGACTCCGTGCGCAATGCCGCTTACGACATCATAGATGCCAAAGGTTCGACCAGCTTGGCCATCGGCATGGGGTTGAGCCGTATTTCGAATGCGATTCTGCACAATCAGAATGTTGTGCTCACCATATCTACCCTGCTGGAAGGGGAGTTCGGTCAGGACGGCGTGTATATCGGCGTGCCGGCGGTGATTAACCGTCAGGGCGCGGTGCGGGTGATTAACAAGCCTTTGGATGAAAACGAATCGGCTTTATTCGCCGAATCGGCCGCATTGCTGAAAAGTTATCAGCTTAAAGTAGATGAGTTTTTAGCCAAAGTATAGTTTTCAGACGGCCTCAATCCCATAAAAAACCGCCTTAATGTGCCTGCAAGCGAATAGGCTGCGGCATACATTAAGGCGGTTTCAATCAGGTCAATCCTTACCAAATATCCGATTTGATGCGGCGTTTCAAAACCGGGTGTTCAGACAGTTTGAACACCGGCTCTTTGCCCATTTTCAGTTTGGCGGTGTAATCTTTCAGCAGCAGGAAGACCAGCGGGCTGAGTGCCAAAATAGCCAACAGGTTGATTAAAGCCATCGTGCCCATCGTTAAATCGGCCATATCCCAAACCAAAGGCACATGATTTACCGCGCCGAAATACACCATGCCCAGCACGCACATGCGGAACACCGCCAACACCAACCAATGGTTGTTGATAAATTGAATGTTGGATTCGGCGTAGGCATAGTTGCCGATAACGGTAGAAAAAGCAAACAGAAACAGCACAACGGCCAGAAAATCCGCACCCCATGCACCCACATGGCTCACGATGGCCGCTTGGGTAAGCTGCACGCCGGTCAGTTCGCCCGGCGTAACGTCAGACAGCAAAAGCAGGAAAGCGGTGCACGAACACACAATCAAGGTATCCACAAACACGCCCAGCATTTGAATCATGCCTTGGGAAACAGGATGTTTCACATCGGCCGCCGCCGCCGCATTCGGTGCGGAACCCTGTCCGGCCTCGTTGGAGTATAAACCGCGTTTGATACCGTTCATCATGGCGGCCGAAATCATCGAACCCAGCAGGCCGCCGCCGGCCGCTTCCACATTAAATGCAGAACCGAAAATCAAACCGAACACACGCGGGATTTCGGCAATATTGGTTACCATCACATACATGGCCAAGAGCAAATAGAGCGTAGCCATCACCGGCACAATGGCCTCGGCCACGCGCGATACCCTGCGGATGCCGCCGAAAATAATCGGTGCGGTCAAAATCACCAAAGCCACGCCCACGGCGTGTTTGTCCCAGCCCCATGCCACTTCGGTAGCCGCCACAATCGAGTTGGACTGCACCGCATTAAATACCAAGCCGAAACAGAAAATCAGGCTTACGGCAAACAGTATGCCCAGCCATTTCTGCCCCAATCCTTGCGTAATGTAGTAAGCAGGGCCGCCGCGGAATTGGCTGTTTTTATGGTCGCGCACTTTAAACAGTTGCGCCAACGAGGATTCGGCAAATGCCGAACTCATGCCGATTAATGCCGTAACCCACATCCAAAACACCGCGCCCGGGCCGCCCAAAGTAATGGCAATCGCCACGCCGGCAATATTGCCCACCCCCACGCGGCTGGCCAAGCCGGTCACAAACGCCTGAAACGGCGTGATACCGTGAGGGTCTTCACCTGCTTTTCTGCCGCCCAGCATTTCTTTGATACTGCGGCCGAACAGCCTGAATTGAACAAAACCGGTGGCAAGCGTGAAAAACAGACCGGTGCCGAGTAATAGGAAAATCAAGCCCTCCCAAAGCGGGGAGCTGATTTTATTGATCAGTGCGTGAAATGTTTGTATATCCATGATGAGGTTTCCGACTTGATTGTATGGCTTGAATCGAACCGTATGCTTGGCTCGAGCCTGAGTGAATACGGGCAATAAAGGCAGAGGCCTTTGCAAAACCCCCATCTGCGGCGCATTTCTGCGTTGTGCGCTGCTCGCTCGTTTGCCTATCTGTATGATATGTCTGCACTCGCTGCGCTGCTACGCCTTGAACTGCGTCCACATCTGAGGGTTTTGCAAAGGTCTCAGGCCGTCTGAAAGCAAAGCATTCTAATATAGATTGGGCGGAAACGAACAAGTTTTATAGTTGATTGGCTATAAACGATGAATATAACAGTTTGTTTGCTTGTGTCTATTTCAGCATCTGTATGCCTGCTTCCGCCAATACGGCTTGTGCCGCCAATGCGGCCGTATCCTTTTTCAACAGCAGGTGCAGTTCGTGAAAATCCCGTTTTAACGCGGCTACATCTTCAGGCGATTCATACCATTCGGCCACTGCTGCGGCCAGTTTTTCCGGTTCGGCATCATGTTGCAGCAGCTCCGGCACGGCACCCTTGCCCAGCAGGATATTGGGCAGGCCGACATGCGGCACGGTAATTTTGCGTTTTACATAAGCATAAGTAAGCGGAGAAATTTTATAGCTGATCACCATCGGCCGCTTGCACAATGCCACTTCCAGCGTGCCCGTGCCGCTGGTTACCAACACGACATCGGCGGCCGTACAGGCCAAGTCGGCGTGTGCAGACATCAGCTGTATCGGCAAGGCTCTGAATTCGGGCCGGTCGAGAATCTGCAATAAGCGTTGACGGGTGGCAACGGTAGCTACGGGGAGCAGAAAGCGGGCACTGGGATAGCGTTGCAGCAGCAGCTTGGCGGTGCGGAAGAAAATCGGCGCCATGTAGTCGATTTCGCTGACGCGGCTGCCGGGCATCAGGCAGAACACGGTTTCCCAGCCTTCGATTTTCATTCTCCGGCGTGCGGCCTGCTGGTCGGCTTCCAGCGGCATGGTTTGCGCCATAGGATGCCCCACAAACTCGGCTTGCCCTCCGGCTTGGCGGTAAAGTTCCGGTTCCATCGGAAACAGGCACAACACGCGGTTGACCTGATGAATGATGGTATTGACCCGTTCGCGCCGCCAAGCCCACACGGAAGGGCTGACGTAATGCACGGTGGGAATGCCGGCTTTTTTGAGTTTTTCGGCCACGCCGAGGTTGAAATCGGGTGCGTCTATGCCCACAAATACATCGGGGCGGATGTTTTTCATGTCGCGCACCAGCCCTTTGCGGATACTCAAAATTTCGGGCAGCCGTTTCACCACTTCGGCAAAGCCGCGCACGGCCAGTTTTTCTTGTTCGTACAGGCTTTCAAACCCTCGGGCCAGCATACGCGGGCCTCCGATGCCGATAAAACGCGCCTGAGGGCAACGCTGTTTGATGGCATCCATCAAATGCGCGCCGAGCAGGTCGCCCGATGCTTCGCCTACGCACAGGGCGATGGTAACGGGGCGGTGGTGTTGGGTAGGTGGGTTCATGAAGCTGGTTGGGTTATCGGATAACAAGGTAGCGGTTGGATAGGGCAGGTGGCTATGGTCAGTCAATTTAACTTTTACTGCGGCGTTGCTGCGCTGGCCGTATTACTCATACTTTATGCGATTTGCTGCCTTGTATTAAAAATTAAGTTGATTGACTATACATCTGTTGTTCGAGGCATCATCTTACTGAAATTTCAGCGGTGCATCTGTATTTTTTCCTGAGCGTTTCCGAATGATGATAAAAGACTAAAGACTATGGTCAATCAACTTAATTTTTACTATCAGGCTTAACAACGCCGTAGCAAAAATTAAGTTGATTGGCTATATCGGCTTGTGGGTTGGGGTGTTTCACAAACTGTATGATACCGTCTGAAAAAATGTTTCAGACGGCCTCTGTTAACGGATGATGCCGCGTGTGGACGTTTCAAAGAAGCGCTTGAACACGACCAGCTCGGGCGCGGTTTCGGCTTGTTTCAACACTTCGGCCTTCGCCTCTTCCAAACCCAAACCTTGGCGGTAAAGCGTTTTATAAACATTTTTCACGCGGCTGATTTGCTCGGGGGCGAATCCGTTGCGGCGCATGCCTTCGGTGTTGAGGCCGGCCGGTTCGGCGCGGTAGCCTGCGGCCATCACATACGGCGGCACGTCTTTATGTACGCCGGCGGCAAACGCGGTCATGGCGTAATCGCCGATTTGGCAGAATTGGAAAACCAGCGTGTAGCCGCCGAGAACAACATAGTCGCCGATGGTAACATGCCCCGCTAAAGAAGCGTTGTTGGCAAAAATGGTGTGGTTGCCGACCACGCAGTCGTGCGCGAGGTGCACATAAGCCATAATCCAGTTGTCGTCGCCGATGCGGGTTTCGCCGATGCCGGTTACGGTGCCGGTGTTGAAGGTGGTAAATTCGCGGATGGTGTTGCCGTTGCCGATAATCAGGCGGGTCGGCTCGTCGCGGTATTTTTTATCTTGGGGTTGCGCACCCAAGCTGGCAAATTGGAAAATTTTGTTGTGTTCGCCGATGGTGGTGTGGCCGTCGATAACCGCATGGGGGCCGATTTCGGTGTGGGCGCCGATTTGCACGTTCGCACCGATAACGGTGTAAGGGCCGACTTTTACGCTGCTGTCGAGTTCGGCTTTAGGGTCGATAACGGCGGTCGGGTGGATTAAGCTCATAGGAGGCTTCCCTTCTGTGAAAGGCCGTCTGAAATACCTGCATGGTGTTTTCAGACGGCCTTTTAAATATTTATAGTTCTACCGTGCGTTTGGCGCACATGATTTCTGCTTCTACGGCAATCTGACCTTCTACTTTGGCTACGGCTTTGAATTTGCCGATACCGCGTTTGTTGGCCATCAGCTCCACTTCGAAAACGAGTTGGTCGCCCGGAATCACTTGGCGTTTGAAACGGGCGTTGTCGATGCCGGCGAAGAAATAGATTTCTTCGGGATTGCGGCCGCCTTCGCTCAAAATGGCCAATGTGCCGCAAGCCTGTGCCAGCGCTTCGATAATCAGCACACCCGGCATCACGGGAAAATCGGGGAAATGGCCTTGGAAATGCGGTTCGTTCATGCTCACGTTTTTAATGGCCGTGAGGCTTTTCATGGATTCAAAGGCCGTGATGCGGTCGAGCAGCAAAAACGGATAGCGGTGGGGAATCAGCTTCTGAATGTCTTTAGCTTCAATCGGGAGGGTAATATCCATGATTATTCCTTATTATTTTCAGCGGATTGGAAAGTTTCAAGCGCTTGTTCGAGCTGCTTGATGCGTTTGTTCATTTCGCTCAGGTGGCGGATGTGGACGGCATTGCGCGCCCATTCTTTGTACGTCTGCATCGGGTAGGGGCCGGCAATGTGCTGGCCGCTTTCTTTGATGCTGTGGGTAATGCTGCTGCCGCCGCCGATGGTGGTTTTGTCGGCGATTTCGATATGGCCGACCGTGCCGACGCCGCCGCCGAGAATACAGTAATTGCCGATGGTAACGCTGCCTGAAATGCCGGTTTTCGCGGCAATCACGGTGTGTGAACCGATTTTGCAGTTGTGGCCGATTTGCACCTGATTGTCGATTTTGGTGCCGTTGCCGACCACGGTATCGCTCATGGCACCGCGGTCGATATTGCTGTTGGAGCCGATTTCCACGTCGTCACCCAGCGTAACGCCGCCGGTTTGCGGGATTTTAAACCAAGAGTCGCCTGCAAAAGCCAAGCCGAAACCGTCGGCACCGATGACGCAGCCGCTGTGGATTTCCACGCGGTTGCCCAGTGTGCAGCCGTAATAAATCACGGCATTGGGATGAATGACGACTTCGTTGCCGAGTTTACAGTCGTGCTCGACCACGGCGCCGGCCAAAATGCGGCATCCTTCGCCCAAAACGGTGTTGCCGCCGATATAAGCGTGTGCGCCGATTTCGCAGCTTGCGGGCACGGTGGCGGTGGGTTCGACCACGGCGGTCGGGTGTATGCCGGCTACGGCTTTCTCCACAGGCGAAAACAGACGCGCAACTTTGGCGAAATACAGGTAAGGGTCTTGCGCCACAATCAGGTTGCGGCCGGGAAATTCGTCGGCGGTTTTCGGGCTGACAATCACGGCACCGGCTGCGCTGCCGGCAACGTCGGCCTTGTATTTGGGGTTGGCCAGAAAACTGATGTGGTCTGCAGTGGCGTCTGCCAAAGGTTGTACCGCAGCGATGCTGATGTCTTCGCCGCGCCATTCGCCGCCTAATTCGGCCACAATTTGCGATAAGGTGTAAAAAGCTGGAGTCATGTATTAAGGCCGTCTGAAAAAACAGCTGCCTGTAATGGCAAACCTCAGCCGCTTTGTTGAAACGGAATGACGGTTTGCCGACAGGCACCTGCGGTTAGCGTGCGTTTAAGGCTTTGATCACGCTGTCGGTAATATCGTATTTGCTGTTGACGTAAATCACGTCTTGCAAAATCAGGTCGTAGCCTTCTTTTTTCGCCAAATCGATGATGACACGGTTGGCATTTTGCTGAAGGGCGGCAAACTCTTCGTTGCGGCGCAGGTTGTATTCTTCGGCAAGCTGTGCCTGCTGGAGACGGAATTTCTGCACCAGTTCGCCCAGTTCGCGCACCGCATCTTCATGCGCACTTTGGGAAAGTTTGCCGGAAGCCAGTTTTTTTTCGACCGCTTCGCCTTCTTTGCGGATTTTATCCAAAGCTTTTTGCCGGCCGTCGAATTCTTTTTCCAGCGTTTTCTGAATACGTTGCGCCTGCTTGGATTCCTGATAAACACGTTCGGTGTTGATGAATCCGAGTTTCTGCACGCCTTCGGCAACTGCGTTGCCCATCAGGCCCAAGCCCAATGCGGCAACGGCAAGTTTGCCCATCAAATGCGATGTTTTGCTCATAACTTTCCTCAATTGGCTCTTATCCCGGTTTCCGAATTAGAAAGTGGTGCCCAATTGGAATTGGAAACGCTGGATTTCATCGCCCTGTTTTTTCTTAAGCGGATAAGCATAGCTGAACTTCATAGGGCCAAGCGGCGACAACCAAGTAACGGCGGCACCGGCAGAATAGCGCAGCTCTTCTTTAAAGGTGGATTTGTGTACGGCGTCTTTGCCGTAAACGTTTTGGGCAGCACCTGTGGTGTGGAAAGGATCGCTGCTGCTGTTGTTGTAGGTTTTGCCGTCCCATACGCTGCCGGCATCTGCAAACATGCTCAAACGCACGGTGCGCGAGTCTTTAATACCCGGCATCGGGAACAGCAATTCGGCACTTACGTTGGCTTTTTTGTTGCCGCCGTAGCTGATCACTTCGCCGTAACGGTCGTAAACTTTCGGCCCCAAAGTACCGCTTTCGAACCCGCGTACCGAACCTAAGCCGCCGCCGTAGAAGTTTTCAAAGAACGGCATATTTTTGGTTTTTCCGTAGCCGTTGCCGTAGCCTACTTCGCCGCCCAACATCAGAGTCAGCTGTTTGCTCAACGGGAAGAACCACGTTTGGTTGTGGGTCAGCGTGTAGTATTTCAATTTGCTGCCCGGCAGACCGATTTCGCCGTTTACATTGGTCAGGTAGCCGCGGGTCGGCCACAGGGCGTTATCGGTTTTGTTGCGTCCCCAGCCGATATTGCCTTTATATACCCAACCTTTGAACTTGCCGATGCCGTTGGTGCCTTTGCCGTGCTCGTCGATAAACTCGCGATAGCGTTTGGGCGCGCCCTCGTAGGTGTTTACGGTTAAATGTTCCGCACCCAAGCCGAAGTTCACGCGGTCGTATTCGGTAACCGGCACGCCCATACGCAGCCCGGTGCCGAGTGTGGTGGTTTTGTATTGGTGGGTGCTGGAAGAAGATTTACGCGGGTCGTACACTTTGCCGTAGATATCGTAGCCCAAGCTCACGCCGTCGGGTGTGAAATACGGCTCGGTAAACGATAAAGAGGCATTCTGGGTGGTTTTGCTGCGCGATATACGGGCAGAAACCGATTTGCCGGTGCCGAACAGGTTGTCTTGCGCCACGCCGGCCGACATAACCAAACCGGTATCCTGCACCCAGCCTGCGCTCAAGTCGAGCGAGCCGGTGGAGCGTTCTTTGAGCGACATATCCAAATCAACTTGGTCGGGCGTGCCTTCTACGGGTTTGGCATCAAATTTGACATCGTCGAAGTAACCTAACAACTCAACGCGCTCTTTGGAGCGTTGCAGCTTGGAAACATCGTAAGGCGCGGCTTCCATTTGGCGCAATTCGCGGCGGATCACTTCGTCGCGGGTTTTGTTGTTGCCCGAAATATTGATTTCGTTGACATAAACTTTACGGCCGGGTTCGACATTCAGCACAAAATCGACAATGCCGGTTTCGGTATTGGGAACGGGTTGGACATTGATCTCGCTGAAAGCGTAACCGGCGCTGCCCATGGCCGTTTGCATCGCTTGCAGGCTGTCGACCATTTTTTGGCGCTCGTACAGACGGCCTTCTTTCATTTTCAGCATTTTGTACAAATCTTCTTTGGCCACTTCACGGGTGTCGCCTTCAATTTGTACTTTGCCCCAGCGGTAGCGCGGGCCTTCGTGTACTTTTACGGTAATGGTTTGTTTGGTTTTGTCTTCGTTGGTGTCAATCTGCGTATCTAAAATACGGGCTTCGAAGTAACCGTTGTTTTGGTAAAACTCGGTTACGCGCTCCATATCTTGGGCAAATTTTTCTTCGTTGAACTGATTGCTTTTGGTCAGCCAGCTGAAAAGGGTTTTTTCGCTGAGCGACATTTGTTTGCGCAGTTTGCGGTCTGAATATTTTTCGTTGCCTTCAAACTCGATATCGACGATTTTGGTGCTTTTGCCTTCTTCGATTTTCACGTCGATAGCCACGCGGTTGCGTGCGAGTTTGGAAACGGTGGGTGTGATTTGTACCGATTGTTTGCCGCGGTTGATGTATTCCTGTTTGAGGCCGGCAACGGCTTCGTTAAGCGTGGCTTGGTTGAAAGGTTGGGATTGCGCCAAGCCGAAAGCATCGAAATTTTTCTTGATGGCATCGTTGGGCAGCATTTTGGCACCGGTAACGTTCAGGCTGCTGATGGTAGGCCGCTCTACAACGGTGAGCAGAACCTGATTGCCCAGGGTTTCTACGCGCACGTCGTCGAAAAAGCCGGTGGCATAGAGATTTTTAATGATTTCTTCACTCTTGGCGTCGGTAAAAGTATCGCCGATTTTAACGGGCAGATAGTTGAAAACCGTGCTCGGTTCGGTACGTTGCAGGCCTTCTACACGGATATCCTGAATGGTGAAGTCGGCCAAGGCGAGGGGCGAGAGGCCGATTAACGTTAAGGTTGCAGCAATCTGTTTCAATTTCATAACATTTATCCAAACAAACGGGTTATATCGTTAAAGAAAGCCACCATCATCATCATCATCATGACGGCAAGGCCGAAGCGCAAGCCGATGGCCTGTATGCGCTCGCTCAGCGGTTTTCCGCGTATCCATTCGGCGGCATAATACACCAAATGCCCGCCGTCCAAAACAGGCACCGGCAATAAATTCATGATTCCTAAACTGATACTGACGAGTGCGAGAAATTCCAAATAACTCTGCAAACCGTGTTCGGCGGTTTTGCCCGCCACATCGGCAATCGTTACGGGGCCGGAAATATGCTTTAACGATGCTTGGCCGGTAATCAGTTTGCCGAAAAACTGCACGGTCATGGTGGAGTATTTGACGGTTCGTTCCCAACCCATTTGGAAAGCTTCTGCCAAGCCGGGTTGGTATTCACGGGTGATTTTTTCCATCCATGCTTTGTCGCTTTGCGGTGCCACGCCGGCTTTACCGACGAGTGTGCCGTCTGAAAGCTCTTCTGAGTTGGGGCGTAAATGGGTTTCGGCTGTTTGGCCTTCGCGGCGGTACTGTATGAGCAGGTTTTTACCGGGGCTTTGGCGGAATATTTCCGCCCATTCCGCCCAAGTGTGGATTTCGCGGCCTTCTGCGGCGATGAGGGTGTCGCCTGCTTTCAGTCCGGCCATTTCGGCAGGGCTGCCGGCAGCTACTTGGCTGAGTGTATTGGTGATTTTTACCGGCAGCAAACCGATGTGGCCTTGTTGTTTGATTACTTTTTCGGCCTCGGGCGTGCCGGCAATATTGATCGAGCGCAGCGCATTGCTGCCGGTGGGGGTTTCTACGGCAACATCGACTTTGCCTGCTTCGAGATTCAATACGATTTCGTTGCGTGCGTCTGCCCAATCATCAACTGCCACACCGTTGACCGAAAGCATTTTGTCGCCCGGCACGAAGCCTGCGCGGGCGGCGATGCTGGCGGGTTCGACCGTGCCGACAAACGGGCGCAGTTCGGTTACGCCGAATGAAAAGCTCAGGCCGTAAAGCAGCACGGCCAAAATCAGGTTGGTGAGCGGGCCGGCTGCCACGATGGCGATGCGTTTGGCAGGATGCTGTTTGTCGAAAGCGTAGGGCAGGTCGGCTTCAGACACATTGCCTTCGCGGGTATCGACCATTTTCACATAGCCACCTAACGGGATAGGAGCCAAACACCATTCGGTGTCGCCGCGTTTTTTCTTTAGAAACGGTTTGCCGAAGCCTACGGAAAAGCGCACGACTTTCACGCCGCACAAGCGTGCGACGATATAGTGGCCGAATTCGTGAAGGCTGACCAAAATCAGAATGGCTACGATAAAAGCCAAGATGGTGTTCAACATGATTCCCCAAAATATTGCTGTATGTTTTTTTTCAGACGGCCTGTGTGCTTTGAGGCCGTCTGAAAAATGTTTCATTGTATAAGAAGAAGCGGCGGATATAACAAGCGGGTTTGCACAATGATTACAGAACTTTATAAAACCGTTAGGCCGGTAAAATGCCTATTGGTTTCAGACGGCCTGTAAATTATCGGCACATTTTCAAGTGAGGTTGCCGCCGCGGGTTTATTTTATAGCCAATGTGCTGATGCCTTTTTGCGCTTGAATGCGGGTTTGCGCATCTTGTGCGAGCAGGCTGTCGATATCGCCGATGCCGTCTGAAAAGCCTTGCTCCAAGCAGTGCGACACAATGCGGGCGATGTCGGTAAAGCGGATTTTTCCGGCGAGGAACGCGGCAACGGCTTCTTCGTTGGCGGCATTGAGTACGCACGGCGCGCCGCCGCCGGTTTCCATCGCTTCGTAAGCGAGTTTCAGGCACGGAAAGCGTTTGAAATCGGGTTCGCGGAAGGTGAGGGCGGACAGCGTGCCGAAGTTTAATGCACTCACGCCCGATTCGATGCGTTCGGGCAGCCCCAAGCAATAGGCAATCGGCGTACGCATGTCGGGAGTGCCCATTTGTGCCAACACCGAGCCGTCGCGGTAGCGCACCATGCTGTGAATCACGCTTTGCGGATGAATGACTGCTTCGAGCTTGTCGGGCGGGCAGTTAAACAGCCAATGCGCTTCAATCAGCTCCAAGCCTTTGTTCATCATGGTGGCGGAATCAACGGAGATTTTCTGCCCCATCGACCAATTCGGATGTTTGACCGCCTGTGCGGGGGTGATGTGGTCGAAGGCGGCCAAATCGGTATCGAGAAACGGCCCGCCGGAGGCGGTTAGTATGATGGATTCGATGCCGTGCGCATTCAGACGGCCTGAATAATCGTGCGGCAATACTTGGTAAATGGCGTTGTGTTCGCTGTCCACCGGCAGGATTTGGGCACCGTTGGCTCGCGCGGTTTCCATAAACAGGGCGCCGGAAACCACCAGCGTTTCTTTGTTGGCCAAATAAATGGTTTTGCCTTTTCGGGCGGCAGCCAGCGCGGAGGGCAGGCCGGCTGCGCCGACAATCGCCGCCATCACGCCGGTTACTTCGTCGGCGGCGGCAATGTCGATAAGCGCTTGTGCGCCGTATAACACTTCGGTGTTGCAGTCGGCCGGTTCTAAAAGCTGCTCCAATGCGGCGGCGTGTTCGGCATCGGCCACAACGGCAAATTCGGGCTTGAAACGCTCGCATTGTGCGGCGAGCTTCTGAACCTGTTTGTGTCCGGCCAGTGCGAAAATGCGGAATTTTTCAGGATGGCGCGATACGACATCGAGCGTGTTTTCGCCTATGCTGCCGGTGCTGCCGAGTATGGTTAAAACGTGTTGTGTCATGATGGTTCTTTATGTGAGGCCGTCTGAAGACGGGTTGAGCGGGCTTGCAGACGCCTCGGTTTTGCTTAATCGCTTAATCTATGTTGTATTCAATCGTGACCACCAATCGAACCTGTTTACCGATGGTGGATTTGTCGTAGGTGCCGCCGTAGTCTTCTTCTTCAGCACCTTTGCCGCTGTCGGCATAAATATTAAATGAACCCTGCGAGGCGGAACGCATTTTGCCTACTTGGCCGCCGCCGGTTTTGGCAAATTCCTGAGCGCGTTTGTGGGCATCGTCGGTGGCTTGGTTAATCAGTTCGCGTTTGATGGTTTCCAAATTGCCGAGCAGGTATTGCGGATCGGAAAAGTCGATCAGTTCGTTTTGGGCGCGCAGATTCAGAATGGCTTTATGGGCTTTTTGAATGTTACCCAGTTTATCGGTGCGCACGGTAATGGTTTGCGTGCCGTCGTAACCGTTGGGAACGCGGCGTTCGTTGCGGTGTTCGTCGTATTCGGTGATGTAGGCACGGGTGATTTCAGGCGTGCCGGTTTGGATTTCGTTTTCGGCAAAGCCTTGTTCGAGTAAAAACTTTTTCAATTTGGGGCGTTGTTTTTTCAGCGCGTCCAACACTTCTTGATAGGTGTCGGCATGAAGGCTCACCGAAGTGTTCCATTGTGCATGGTCGGATTGGAAATTTTTTTCGGCCAAGCCTTTCACGGTGATGGTGCCGGGCTGGCGGAAGTTTTTAAACTGCGTGCCGAGTATAAAGGCCGCCGCAATCAAGCCTGCGGCCAGCAGCCCGCCCAAAACGCCCAAGCCTTTCGATAGGGATAAGTTTTTTTCCGACATGGTTTCGTGCTCCTGTTGTTAAGGCCGTCTGAAAAATACAAAGTGTGTCAGCCGAACACAACCATCATGGCCGTGTAAACACTGATTACTGCAATCAGGCTGTCGGTGCGGTCGAATACGCCGCCGTGCCCCGGCAGCAGGTTGCTGCTGTCTTTGAAGCCGGCGGAGCGTTTGAACCAGCTTTCGAGCAAGTCGCCGCCGATGCTGACTGCCGTGAGTATCCAGCCTACCAACACCGCGCCGAACCATGAAACATCAAACGCCAGCCATCCTGCATTCCACACCGAAACCATATACACGGCAACGAACAGCGCACCGCCGATTGCGCCTTCCCAGCTTTTGCCGGGGCTGATGGACGGGGCGAGTTTGCGTTTTCCGAATGCTTTACCGCAAAAATAGGCGAAAATGTCTGCTATCCACACCAAACCCATAACGGCGAGCAGCGAAAGTGCGGCATCGGTGTTCGGGCGCAGGCTGTTCAGGGCAAACCAAAAAGGCAGAACGATGATCAGGCCGGTGGCATAGGCTTTCCAGTCTGCCTTCAACTGCCATTTTTTATACAGCCACAAAGGCATGACCAGCAGCCAAAATGCCAGCACCAACAGCCATGAAAAAACGGGCAGCGTCCACCCGCCAGCATAAGCGGTAAGGCCGAAAAAAGCCGTGGCAGCCAAAAAATGATGGTTTTGGGCTTTTTCCATGCCGCTTAAGCGGGCGTACTCCCACAAAACCAGCAGGGCGATCAGGCCGGTAAAAAATGCCCATAGGCCGTCTGAAGCCCAAAACAGCATGCCCAACATCAGGGGCAGCAGAATCAAAGCGGTAATGACGCGTTGTTTTAACATGGGTTATTCGCTCCGTTGCTGTTCAGGCGGAAGCTGTTCGGACGTGCGGCCGAAACGCCTTTCACGTTTTTGAAACGACTGCACGGCCGCATCCAGCGCGGCACTGTCGAAATCCGGCCACAGGGTGTCGGTGAAATAAAGTTCGGTATAAGCCAGTTGCCACAGCAGAAAATTGCTGATGCGGGTTTCTCCGCCGGTGCGGATAAACAAATCCGGCTCGGGAGCATCGGGCAGCATCAGGTGCCGGGCAAGCATGTCTTCGGTAATTTCGGTAACACCTTCTTGAATCAGGCGGTTGGCCGCTTGGAGAATATCCCAGCGGCCGCCGTAGTCGGCAGCGATGGTAATCGTAAGCCCCGTATTGGCGGCGGTAAGCCGTTCTGCCTGTTCAATGCCGGTGCGGATGTCTTCGCTGAAACGGCTGCGGTTGCCGATTACCTTTACCCGCATATTGTTTTCGTGCAGGTGTTGTACTTGCTTTTGCAGCGCCTGTAAAAACAAACCCATCAGAAAAGAAACTTCGTCTTCGGGGCGGCGCCAGTTTTCGGTTGAAAAAGCGAACACCGTTAAATACTGCACACCCAGTTCGGCACAGCGTTTGACCATGTTTTCCAAAGCATCCAAACCGCGCTTGTGCCCCATCACGCGGGGCAGGAAACGCTTTTTCGCCCAGCGGCCGTTGCCGTCCATAATCACGGCGATATGGCGCGGTATCTGAGTGTGTTCCAAAATGGTTTGCGTGCTGCTGCTCATCTGTTTGCCTTATGAAATAACAATAAATAAGGGTGTGTGGCGGACATGATTAACGGTTGTCCCAAGATGACGGGGAAGCGTTGGAAGCCGTCTGAAAAGGTTTCAGACGGCCTTTTCTGATTATGATTATAGGTTATAAAAATTAAATCGCCATCAAATCTTCTTCTTTGGTGGCAAGCATTTTATCGACTTCGCCGATGTATTTGTCGGTGAGTTTTTGGATTTGGTCTTCGCCGCGGCGGGCATCGTCTTCAGAAATTTCTTTGTCTTTCAACAAGCGTTTGAAATCGTTGTTGGCATCGCGGCGTACGTTGCGGATGGCAACGCGGCCTTCTTCGGCTTCGCCGCGCACGACTTTGATCAGGTCTTTGCGGCGTTCTTCGGTGAGCATCGGCATCGGCACGCGGATCACGTCGCCCATAGCGGCAGGATTCAAGCCCAAATTCGATTCGCGGATGGCTTTTTCTACCGCCGCAGCCATATTGCTTTCATATACTTTCACGCCGATGGTACGGGCATCGAGCAAGGTGATGTTGGCCACTTGGCTCACTGATACGGGGCTGCCGTAATATTCCACTTCCACTTGATCCAGCAAACCGGTGTGGGCGCGGCCGGTGCGTACTTTGGCCAGGTTTTCACGCAATACTTCCAAAGAGCGCTGCATTTTGCTTTCGGCAGTTTTTTGAATGTCGTTAATCATTTGTACTCTTTCAAAATTATTAAAATCAATAGGATAAAGCTTGAATATGGCTGCAACGTATTTTTCAGACGGCCTTTGCAGCAGGATAACAAGCCATAGTACCGTGCTTGGCGGTTTCCGACAAGCGCGAAAGCCGATGCCGCCCGCCCAAAGCCTTGATGCGGCAATGAGGCGCACAGGCACAGAGCATCAAAGAACATCATTGGATAGCACGGCACATTGCCGATTGCGGCAAACGAGTGGGAAAGAAGGTTTTGATTTGTTATTTACAGATTAAAATCAGTAATTAATAATTAACATAAAGTAAAGATATTGCTATTTGAGTAAACAAAACTTAAAATAAATTGTTACCATATAACATTTCAAATAGTAAACCATGAAATATTCTAATTTTGCCATCTCCCCGCTGCTGCTGATATTGAGCACGCAAGTATGGGCGGAAGTTGAGACGGAACACAAACAAAACTTGGAAGAGGTAACGGTTGTCGGCAAACGCCAGCCGACGGCACAGCCGTTTACCGGCAACCGAAAAGCGAGCGATATGCTGATCAGCGGCGAAAAGCTCAAGAGCCGCTCGGCCACTTTGGGTAATGCTTTGGCCGGAGAGCTGGGCATTCACAGCAATCCTTTCGGCGGCGGGGCGAGTGCGCCGGTTATCCGCGGTCAGGAAGGCGTGCGGGTGAAGATTCTGCAAAACGGTTCGGATGTCGTCGATATGTCTTCACTCTCGCCCGACCATGCGGTAGCGGCCGATACGCTGCTGGCGCAAAGGGTGGAAGTATTGCGCGGCACGTCTACGCTGGCTTATGCCGCGGCATCCCCCGCCGGTGTGGTGAATATTGCCGATAAACGCATTCCGACTTCGGTGCCCGAAAAAGGTTACGAAGGCGAAACTGCCGTCCGCTTCGATACGGCGGCCAAAGAAAAAGCGGCAACCGCAGTCGTTACGTTCGGCTTGGGCGACAATATTGCCGTTCATGCAGAAGGGCTGACACGCCATTCCGACAATTACCGCGTTCGGGGAATCAATTTGGGCGAAACGCTGAAATATGTGCCGGACACCCATAACAAATCACATGTCGGCACGCTCGGGTTGTCTTGGGTGGGCAGCAAAGGGCATTTGGGTGCGTCATACACTTACCGCAAAGACCGCTACGGCCTGCCCGGGCACAACCATATGCTCGACCGTTGCAGCGGCCACATTTTCGACGTAACCACCGCATCGCCGATTGCACGCACTTATCTTTTGCCTTACCCGCATCTGATGGCTGACGAAGATGTTAACGATTCGCACCATTTCCATTGCGACAGCGAACATAACCAAAACAAAAAACACAGCCACGACAACGTGTACGGGCATAAACACGACCACAGCGGACCCGGCCCGTGGGTGGATATGAATGTGAAACGCTACGAATTGGCCGGCGAATGGAAACAGCCTTTTGCCGGTTTGAGTAAAATCAAGTTCTCAAGCGTGTACAGCAATTATTACCACGACGAGAAAAACGACGGTAAAGTCTATATCAGCCCCGACGACCCCGAAGACTACAAAAAGCGCAAGCTGAGAGACGGCATGGAGCAACAAGGCAAGCCTGATGCCATATTTGCCAACAGAGGCCTGAATACCCGCTTGGAGTTTTTCCACACCCCGATTGCCGGTTTCAACGGTATGGCCGGTATCCAATACCAAACCCAGAAAAGCAGCGCCCGCCGCGTCGCACCGCCTTTGAAACACGGCGAGCGATACATCAACGAGCGTAACCCGTTGGTAGAAAACACCAACAAACAGCTCAGCCTGTTTGCTTTGGAACAATACCGTATCGGCAATGTTCTGTTGGAAGGCGGCGTGCGTTGGGAGAAACAGCGCATTCCCATCCGTTACGATCAAGAACTGCTTGCGCGTTACGTTAAGCCCGGCACGCAGCAGCCCGATTTGAGCGCTTATTCGGAAAAAGCCTTTTCTTATTCGGGCGGCCTGCTGTGGGATTTCGCACCTTACTACCGCTTATCGCTCACCGCGTCCCACAACGAACGCCTGCCCACGCCGATGGAGCTGTATTATCACGGCAAACACTTGGCGACCAACTCATTTGAGTTCGGCAACAAGGGTTTGAGAAAAGAGCGTTCCAACAATGTTGAAATCGGCTTGAGTTACAGCGGCGAGAAATGGGACTATAAAATCAGTGCCTACCGCAACCGCTTTAAAAACTTCATCCATGCCGAAAACCTGCACCGCAGCGGCAATTTGTTTGTACGCCGTTATATCCAGTCGCAGGCACGTTTCCACGGCTTGGAAGGCGAAATCGGCTATCAATTTACTCCGCGGCATAAATTCACCGTGTTCGGCGACATCGTGCGGGGCAAACTGTTCGGCCTGCCGATTCTCTACGGCGACAAAATTTACCGCGAATACACCTGTATGGATGAAGACGGTTTGGAAGATACCTGTTTCGATGTTGTCGGACGCGAAACGGCACAGCGGCCCGACCGTTACGCACCGCGTGTACCGCCCGCACGCCTAGGCTTCAGATTGAACAGCGAATTCAACGAAAAATGGTCAACCTCGCTTGAATACACCCGCGTTTTCAATCAAAACCGCACCGCCGTTTCGGAGTTTCCGCGCAAATTTGACGACGATGAATTGGAAGAAAACGGCGCAAAACAAAGGCTCTATACCATCCCGGTATTGGAAGACCCCACCCGCGGCTACCATCTGTTGAATGCGGGCATCGCCTACCGCAACCGCGTAGGCAAAACGGAATATAAAGTGTCTTTGGATATGAACAACCTGCTCAACCAAAAGGTATATATCCACAATTCACACTTGCCGTATGTGCCGCAACCGGGAAGAAACTTTATTTTCGGTGTGAACGTGAAGTTCTAAACAGGCCGGTTTGAAGCTTTAGGCCGTCTGAAAACTGATTGCGGAAAAGCACAGGTTTCAGACGGCCTGAGACCTTTGCAAAACCCCACGCCAACAAACAGCCGGAACATTCTTCATCATGTTCCGGCTGTTTTTGCGTAAAAAGTAGGCAAATCACCCCTAAAATCCCCTTAAAGTGCCTCATTATGAGGCACTGCCTGCCTGTTCAGGCAGCAACAGGCACACCTATCCTGTTGGCCGCCTTCAACAGGTTCACACACATCGCCTTCAGGTGGCTTTGCGCCCTCACTTTGCCCAACCCAAAATAGGCTGCCCGGCCATAGCGGAATTTGCGGTGCAACGTACCAAAGCTTTGTTCCACCATATAGCGCACTTTCGCCAGCCGGCCGTTGCGGATTTTCTGCTCTTGGCTTAATGGGCAGCCACGGTGTGCTTTTTGCATGATGCCGTCTTTCAAGCCGCACGCTGCCAAATGTTGTCGGTTCTCCCGGCTGTCGTAGCCTTTATCCGCATAGACGGTGCTGCCTTCTGCGATGTCCGCCGGTAATGGCAGCAGGTGTTTGCACTCATGAGCATTGGCCGGAGTGATGTGCAGTTTCTCGATATAGCCGTCCGCATCGGTACGGGTGTGTTGTTTGTAGCCCGGATGGAAGCGGCCGTCTTTTTTGATCCACCCGGCATCCGGGTCTTTGCCGGGGGTGGTTTCGCCACAGACAACGCCTTCGTCATCCACTTCGATGGCCTGACGCTGTTTGCCGCCGGCCGTCTGAAT